>URYA01000031.1 GCA_900551975.1 uncultured Collinsella sp.
CGCCGGTCGCCTCGATGCTGCGGGCCAGGGCGCCGATGTCGCCGAAGTCCTCGCGCGGGTTCTGCTCGCTCGGGCGGATGTCGCCCAGGCGAACCTGCCTCTTCTCAAACTGCATGCCATATCCTCCTGACTAGTAGTACATCCCGCTCGGCGCGGTCCCCTCGATGGCGCCGGCGACGGCGATCAGGCCGATGAGCGCCACGGCGCACACGACGCTGCGCACGCGCTCGGGAAGCGAGTCCCACCACGCGCCGAGCCTGCAGCCGGCATCCCAGATAAAATCGACCATTACGCCACCCGCCTCGGACGGCGAGCGGGCACGCAGTCGGGCGAGGGCAGCGCCGGCACCGCGCCGCGCGCCATGATGGCGGCATCGATGTCCTCGCTGCGCACCACCTCGCGCGAGCTGTTGGGGTTGAGCGACGGGTAGCGCGGGATGACCCCTTGCATGACCATCGCGCGGAACGTGACGTTGTCGCAGCAGGCGTAACGCGCGCCCTTGGCTATCGACATCCACATGGCCTTCTCCTTTCACATGTAATAGGGCCAATCCCTTGCCGGAGGGCCGCACCGATAGATGCAGCCGGAGGGCGCTCCCCCGCCAAAGGGAGCGGTGCCGCCGCCCCGCCAAGTCGGCGGCGGACACCTTGCGGGCCGGAAGTAGGGGGTCCGGCCCCGTCGCGCCACGGGCCCCGCGGAATGGGGGCGGTACGGAACCCGTGGCGCGACGGGGACGGACCAGCCGTCAGCGGCTCATGATGCCGAGTCCGACCCCGAACAGGAACGCGAAGGAAAGTGCGAGAATGAAACCCATGGGAACCTCCTTGGAAGGGAATCGAAGATGAACAAGACGCTCAAAGCCGCGAAGGAGAACATCGACCTGCTGGTCACCATCGCCGGAGCGGTCGGGTTCGGCTCGGTCGCCGCGATGGCCGAGGACGTGCGCATGATGGTCGCCGAGCACCCGGCCTCGTGCCTCCTCCTGACCGGTGCCGCCGCCATGCTCGGGTACGCGACCGCGCGCATCGTCTCCGCGAGGAGCTCCTGGGCAAAGCGCCGGAGGATGGACGACCGCCTCTCCGCCGTATTCCTCGGCATGTCGAGGAGGCGGAAGGAGCTGGTGTCCCGTGCGCTCGACGAGGGCTCCGTCAGCCTCTCCCCGCTCGATTCCGACGCCCTCGCGCTGTGCGAGCTCGGCATCTTCGGGATGCCGCCAGTCGGCTCGGTACTCTCCGCGACCGACTTCTCCGTCCAGCCCGCGGTAATCCGGGCGATTATCGAGCACCGCTCCGAGTGGCTCGGCTAGCTCACCCATAGTGACCCGACCACCCACGCCGCGATGAACGGCAGCGCGACCGAGAAGCACATCCGCGCGAGGCCGTAGGCCCCCTGCGCGGTGCACGCCCACCCCGCGGCGTCCATCACGACGGCCGAGGCCAGCAGCGCCCGGGTCATTCGCGGTCCCCAGACGAGCTGTCCCCGCTGCGGGACGTCGTATCGGACGCGATAAGGTCGGCCCCGATCTCCACGACGTCCCCGAGCGAATCCAGGATCTCGCGGGCGGCGTCGATGTGGTCGCCGGCCTTGTCGAGCCTCTCCTGCAGCTCGTACACGCCCTTCAGCTTCACGCCGAGCGTAAGCTCGCCCACCTTCTTGCCTTCCATCTCCTCCCCCATCCCTACGCGGCCTCGTCCGTGTTCCAGCCCATCAGGTCGTTGGGCGTGCAGCCGAGGGCCAACCCCAACGCCGCGAGGCTCTCGAGCGAAGGCGTCGAGGCCTTCGCCAGATAGTTGCGGATGCTGTATACCGACACGCCCGATGCCGCGGAAAGCTCCTCAGCGGTCTTGATGTCGGCGTGAGCCATCGCAACGCGCAGGTTATGAGCGACGCGTGTGCAAATATCCGTCATTCATGTACCTCCGTTCTAGAAATCTACGTGTTTCGCGTTTGCTGATACTCATTATCTACGTGATTCACGTATTGTCAACATGATTCTAGTAACTTTCTTGATGGATATACACATTTCGCGTAGACTTCTATCTGAAGAAGGGAGAGATATATGTATGAACTCTCGATAAAGAAGATGCGCGAGGCCGCTGGATTTAAGAAGCAGCCAGACGCCGCCCGCGCCCTTGGATGGAAAGAACGCCGCTATGCATCCATCGAGCGAGGTGAAGTGAAACTAACCGCAGAGGACGCTTGCGTGATAGCCGAGGTATTTGGTTGTACGCCAAACGACCTCTGTGGATGGCCGCCTGGCTTGAATGAAGGGTTTGCCGATGAGCTCGACCCCGAGGAGGGCGAGCTGCTCTACTGCTACCGGCAGAGCAGCGAGAAGAGGCGCTCGAAGATCCTGGAGACGGCACGCGACCAGGCCGAGCTGTCCCAAGCTCAGGCTGCAGCGCCTGAAGGCGAAGGGCTGGAAGCGGATCAAGTAAGGTCCGCGTAGGGACCGTCCGTGACCCCGGGCCGGACGGAATTATCTTGCAACGATTGACCCGGGGCCGACAAATCGTTAAAGTACAGGACAGCGGTATTGACGCGGGGATCCTACGGGACCCGCGTCCTGCGGAAAGGCGGCTGTCCATCAGGACGGCCGCCTTTCTTCATTTAGGAGCACAAATGGGAGCAAAACCATTTCGGACCATTCAGGAGCAGGTAGACCTGCTCCAGGCGCGAGGGATGAAAGTCGACGAGAAGACCCCCGAGGTTCTTATGCGCGAGGGCTACTACTCCATCGTCAATGGATACAAGGACCCCTTCATCGACGCCGAGCGAACCGCCCAGGCGGGAGAGGACCGCTATGTCGAGGGTTCCAAGTTTTCAGACCTCTGCGCTCTCTATACGTTCGACCGCGAGCTGAGATCGCTGACGTTCAGGTATCTCATTCTCGCCGAGGCGAAGGTTAAGACCGCCGTCGCCTATACGTTTTCCGAAGCGCACAGGTCCCCGAACGACTACCTCCTTCAGTCAAGTTTCTGCAGCGAACAGGAATTCGTGCCGACATCGGACGGAACGGAATATGCGAAGGAGGTCTCGGGGCTCACGGGGATACTCGGGAGACGGGCGGAGAAGAGCGATTCGGGTTTCGTGAGCCACTATCGGGATACCTACGGGTCCGTCCCGCTCTGGGTGCTCGTTAACGACTTGACATTCGGCAACATCGAGCACTTCTTCAACCTCATGAAACCGGCGGAGCAGAGGGGCGTGTGCAAGATGATTGTCGCCTCGACCGGCAGAACCGGATCGAAGCGCCTGGGATACTTCGACGAAAAGAAGGCGATAGTGTCGATCGAGACGCTCGTTAAGTTCCGAAACGTCTGCGCCCACGACGAGCGGCTCTATTGCGCCCGGGTCGGCGGCAGGAAAAGCGTCAACTACATAAAGATGGTGTGGATGCTCGAGCGCTACCTCACACCTGCAGAGTTCTCATCGTTCATTCGCGATCTCACAACGCTACTCACGAGATACGTGAAGGCATACGCGATTAAGCACGTCTTAAAGGAGATAGGCTTTGTCGAGTTGCTCAAGCGATCTGAAGACGGGACGCTCTTCGAGGCCTAGGCGCGGCAGGTTTTTTCGGTTTTTCCGGAAAACCTCCAGCGGGCACACCAAAACGCCAGTTACTCCCCCATTTTCGTAACCCCACGAAAATGGGCAGGAGACTGATTAAGTTGTTGTAGAAAGTGCAACGACTGCTACTGAAATAAAGAAACCCCGTGCGGCAATCTTGGCGGATCCGCACGGGGCATATGCCCTCCGGCAAAAGGGAAAGGCAGGACCATTATATGGCAACCAACGATACTTCAAGGTCGAAACTCGGCTCCAAGCGCGAGGTCGCGCCCGGCAAGTGGGTGATCCGCGTTCAGGCGGGCTTCCGCGCGGACGGTCATGTGCGCCGCGTGTCGCGCACCGTGTACGGCACCGAGACCGAGGCCGATATCGCCATCGCGCAACTTGCGCAGGAGCTCGGCGTATCCCAGGCGGCGCACGCGGGCGTGACGCTCGACATGTACTACTGGGGCGTGTTCCGCGACTCCCCCAGCAACCGCGGCAAGCCGCGCTCCCGCGCGAGCCTGCGCGAGTACGACGGCCAGATGTGCAACTACATCTCCCCCGTCCTGGGGAGCATCGACATCTTCGAGATAACCCACGACATGATGCGAAGCTGCATCGAGCGCTCGGGCGCGCCTGCCAAGACCAAGACCACCCTGCGCGCCGTCATGCGCCGAGCCTTCGACGACGGCTGGGTGACGGTGGAGCCCTTCCGCCGCCGCGTCATCGCGCCCAAAGCGAAGCAGGCGCCCGTGGAGCCGTGGAGCATCCCCGAGGCCGCAGAGGCGCTGCGCAGGCTCGCCGCCAGCGACGACCGCGCGGATCTGGTCATGAACGCCTACTTGATTCTGGGCCTGAGCGGCCTGCGCAAGGAGGAGGCGCTGGCGGTGCGCCCGTGCGACCTCAAGGTCACCACGACCTACGACTTCGCCACGGGCAAGCCGACCGTCTCGGAGTACATCGAGGTCTGCCGCGCGTACACGGACGAGGACGGCGTGAAGGAGACCAAGAACGCCCATTCCGTGCGCACTGTGCCGGTTTTATTGGCGGGCCGCGAGCGTCTGCACCAGATCATGGACGAGTTGCGCCCGAGCATAACCGTCGAGGGCGGCACTTCGGTTACGGAGCAGGTGCGCGAATGGAGCGGGCAGCGCATCGTGAACATGCGCGGAGACAACCTCGTGCGCGCCTGGCGGCGCATGTGCGTACGCCATGACCTGCGGTATATCCCGCCAAAGGCCCTGCGCCACACGTCCGAGACCATCATGGCGGCGACCGAGGTCGACCCCCTGAGCATCATGGACTTGCACGGTCATACGGACCTGGGGACAGATTACCGCCATTACATCAAGCCGGGTCTTGCGGAGCGCGAGAAGGTCGCCAGGCAGGTCGGGCGCGCCCTGCAGATCGTCGAGGGCGGCGGCGCGGACGGCGGTTTTAATGGCGCCGGTCTGAGTGCCGAAACGCTCTAAACGGCGTTCCCTAGGTCCATTACCTGCTAAATGCATAAAACGCCCCCTGCCGCGCATAAACGGCAGGGGGCGTAAAACGCGAACGGTAACGGACGGTTATGATTCGGCTTCTCAGCAAACAAAAAAGTCAGCGCCGAAGCGCTGACCTGCATGTTCTTTGGTGGGCCGTCAGGGGGTCGAACCCTGGACCTTGGGATTAAGAGTCCCCTGCTCTACCAACTGAGCTAACGACCCGATATCATCACGAAGCAAGAACTGGGGTGGGTAAAGGGACTCGAACCCTCGACCTACGGGACCACAACCCGTCGCTCTAGCCAACTGAGCTACACCCACCGTGTCCTGTGCGCTTCGCGCTCGACTATTATTGCAAGGAACGCCACGCGATGCAAGCCCCAATTTTCAAGAATTTTGAAAAGAGTTTTTCGAGACCATTTCGAGCAAATCCCACCGGTTCCATAGGAGTAAACTTGCCCCACTGCAAATGCTCGAAAGGACCGGCATGAAAGAACTCTCCAACCGTACGGCAACGTTTACCGATTCCGTCATCCGCCGTATGACGCGCATCTCCAACAAGTATGGCGCCGTCAACCTGTCGCAGGGCTTCCCTGACTTCGACCCCCCAGCGCAGCTGCTCGATAGCCTCAGCACCATCGCCACCGACCCCAAGCCGCTTTACCACCAGTACTCCATCACCTGGGGCTCCCAGGCCATGCGTGAGGCGCTTGCCGCCAAGCAGGAGCATTTTATGGGCATGTCGGTAAACCCCGACGAGAATATCGTAGTCACCTGCGGCTCTACCGAGGCCATGATGGCCGCCATGATGACGGTCACGAACCCCGGTGACAAGGTCGTCATCTTCTCGCCATTCTACGAGAACTACGGCGCCGACACAATCCTTTCAGGTGCCGAGCCCATCTATGTGCCGCTCAACCCGCCCACATTCGACTTTGACCGCGAGACACTCGAGGCAGCCTTCCGCGACAACGACCCCAAGGCCATCGTCCTGTGCAACCCTTCCAACCCTTGCGGCAAGGTCTTTACGCGCGAGGAGCTCACCTTCATCGCCGACCTCTGCAAAAAGTACGACGCATACTGCATTACCGACGAGGTATACGAGCACATCGTCTACGCGCCCCACGAGCACGTCTATATGGCCACGCTGCCCGGCATGTTCGAGCGAACCATCAGCTGCAGCTCGCTGTCTAAGACGTACTCCATCACCGGTTGGCGCTTGGGCTACACCATCGCCCCGGCCCAGATCACCGAGCGTATCAAGAAGGTCCACGACTTTCTCACCGTGGGTGCCGCCGCTCCCCTGCAGGAAGCCGTTGTCACCGCCCTCAACTTCGACGACAGCTATTACGATGAGGTCCTCGACCTCTACACCGCCAAACGCGACCTGTTCTGCCAGGGGCTCGATAGCATCGGTCTTGAGCATAACATGCCGCAGGGCGCCTACTACGTCATGATGGACATCTCTGAGTTTGGCTATGAAAGCGACCTCGAATTCTGCGAGGACCTCGCATCCAAGGTGGGAGTGGGCACCGTGCCCGGCTCGAGCTTCTTCCGCGAGCCCGTCAACCATCTGATTCGTTTCCACTTTGCCAAG
Source organism: uncultured Collinsella sp. (assembly GCA_900551975.1). Classification (GTDB taxonomy): domain Bacteria; phylum Actinomycetota; class Coriobacteriia; order Coriobacteriales; family Coriobacteriaceae; genus Collinsella. Next base: position 6,637 of record URYA01000031.1, read on the forward strand.
CGGGACGAGACGCTTAACGCGGCACTGGAGAACCTCAAGTCGCTACGTGATAAAATCAAGCCGCGCGGGTAAGGACGGCCCGGCAACTAAAGCAACCAAAGAAGCCCCGCACCGCCCGCCACGTTGCGAGGCTTCTTTTTATAGCGCTTTCTTAAATGGTTTAGAGCCCTATACTTTAGTCACGGAGCAACTCGTCCCAGAGAGAGGAATACTATGGCAGAACAGCAGCTTATCGGAGCGCTCGAGGCCGGCGGCACCAAGATGGTCTGCGCCACGGGCTATGCAGACGGTACGGTCCTGGAGCGTGAGCAGATCGCGACCACGACCCCGCAGGAGACCGTTGAGGCCGTCAATGCATGGTTTGCCGACAAGGGCATCGCCGCGCTGGGCATCGGCGCCTTTGGCCCCACCGCAGTCAACCCTGCCTCGCCCCAATACGGCAAGATCCTGGAGACGCCCAAAACGGCATGGCGCTACTTCGACCTGCTGGGCACCATCCAAAACGAGCTCAAAATTCCCTGCGGCTACGACACCGACGTCAACGTCGCCTGCCTGGGCGAGGTCACCTTTGGTTGCGCCCAGGGCCTCACTGACGTGGTGTATCTGACCATCGGCACCGGAGTAGGCGCCGGCGTGCTCTCGGGCGGTAAGCTCGTGCACGGCATGATGCATCCCGAGGCCGGCCACATCCTGGTCACGCGCGACCCGCGCGACACCATCGGCGAGCATAGCGCCTGTCCCTTCCACGACAACTGCCTAGAGGGCCTCATCGCCGGCCCCGGCGTTAAAAAGCGCTGGGATGGCAAGAGCGCCGGAGACATGGCCGATGACCCAGAGGCCATGGACCTGCTCGCCGGCTATCTGGCACAGGCGCTCATGACCTACACGCTGTGCTACGCGCCGCAAAAGATCATCATCGGTGGCGGCGTGGCCGACCACACCCCCATCGTGCCGCTCGCGCGCAAGAAGTGCGCCGAGATGCTCAACGGCTATATCGTCACGCCCGAGGTCAACGACATCGATAACTACATCGTCAACAACAGCCTCGAGGGCAAGCAGGGCATTATGGGCTGCCTGGCCCTGGGCGCACAGGCGCTTCAGTAGCAGACGCACCCACAGGGCGTGGCGCGTCCGGCAAATCCAATCTACGGAACGACGCCACCACGCCCCATATAAGCCCTCAAATAAAAAAGGCCGCCTAGGACCAAACAATACGTCCTAGGCGGCTTTTTTGGCGCACATCAGCGACCGTAAGAGATATCGGAGCACAACGCCCGTTGCCGCTCCACAGCAGTCGATCATCACATCGGTGATCATGCCGGCGCGTCCCGGCACAAAGAGCTGAATCGTCTCGTCGATCGAGGGAATCAGCAGCAGGAACACCGCCGTGGGCAGCAGCACGTCAAAGGTGCGCCGGCCCTCAAAATCAAAGGCGTGCGTTGCCAAGATGCCGAGCACCATATACTCGGTAAAATGCGCGCACTTGCGAACAACAAAGTTAGTCACCCATTCATATGGAAGTCCCACGCCGTGCAGGAAACCGCGGATAGCTTCCATGACCGTCAGGCTCAGCGAGCCCGACCCCGAGCCGGGAACCAGCGAATTGCCCCAGATCAAGAGCGCCATCAGGCAGGTTACAACCGCCCATTTTCGATTGATCTTAACCATGCAGAAGTTATGCCTCCGCGCGGAGCGGCGCGAAGCTGGCGGTACCGCCCTCGATAACGCTCAAATAGGCACGGCCCGTACGCTTGGCGGTAGAGGACTGCAGGCGCTCGATCTCTTCCTCGAGGATCTGATTGACGCGCTCGTGACGACGATTTTCCATAATGCCGGCGGCAATAGCCTCGGCCCGCTCGATGCTCTCGCGCGAGATGCGGGCAGTATCCTCGGGGAACACAGCGCTGTGACGGCCGACATAGGCGGGGGCAGCAGGCTGAGGGGCAGCGACGGGAGCGGGGGCTGCAACAGAAGCAGGCTCGTCAATCTCATCCAGAATCGCGGTGGCGGCGGCCCACATGTCCTCGTGGCCCGAGTAATCGGCCATGGGGACATCAACCTCGAGCGAGGCGTCCGGAAGGTCGCCGGTGTCGATGCGATCTTGGGCATCAATCGATGCGGTGATGGCTGCAGGCTCATCGAGGTCATCAAGATCGATGTCCGCGGCACCGGAGATGATAGGCATGCTGGCGAGGTTTGCATTGTACGGCGCAGCCTCAGCCGCCTGCTGCTGGGCAGGAGCGCCCCAAAGCGAGCTTTCGGCGGCACGGCGGGCGGCAACGGCCTCCTCGTCCGCGGCCATGGCTTCATCAACGTACGAATTGTCGGCAGAAGCGTTCGCGTCCGCCGAGGTAGCGCTGTAGGCGTTATTGGCTGCCACGTTGGCGACGAGTGCCACGAAAGCCGCCGTGCTGCCCGCAGGGGCGGCCTGGGAGCCAGACACGGCGCGTGCCGCGGCGGCGATGTCATCGCGATTGAAGGAGCCGGTCTGCCCGCCGTTGGTGAGCTCGTCGATGGCGACTTGATAGACGTCGCGTGAGTGTGCAGGGTCGCAGCTCACCGGCGAATCGTCGTCGAGCATACCGTCGATCATGGACCAAGCCTCGTCCTCGTCCATAGCATCTGCGGCTCGAGCGATGGTAGGGACACCATCATCGGCATGACGGCGCTGGAACGCACCAGTCAGGCCGGAAAGGAATGCCGAGGTAGGCTGCTCCGCCTGAGCCTGAGAAGCAGAAGCCGCAGCGTAAGGAATCGCATCCTGCTGCTGAGCTGGAATCGAGGCGGTCTTGAACTCGCTTTGATGCTGATTGAGATTGGCGGCACCGCCCATGGCATCGGGCTGGAACAGACGCTCTTCACGCTGCGCACGGTACTCGGAGATACCCAGCGAGGCGGCATAGATACCCACGCCCGCCACCGCGCCCACGGCGAAGGGAACCGCACCCGCCACGACCGTCTCGTTCACCGACGAAAACGGCAGCGTCGCGGCATACATAACCACGGGAGCGGCAAGGCCGATCCCGCACGAAAGTCCGGCAAGGACTGCTCGTTGTGTTGCATCAGAAGAAGCCATGAGCTCTCCCCATCTTCCAGCACCCAAATCGCATCATTCAGTTGGCTGCGCGAGAGAAGATGAAGCGGGGCTATGCCCCAAAGCAACGGTATATGGTTCGTTTCATCTGCGTTATCCGTCGCGAAGCTTAAAAGCTATTATGCGAAACCGCCCTGTCGATTGCAAGCAACGATGTCGGATTGAAACGGGAAACCTGCTGCTTGCCAGTCTTATGGTCAAAAATAAGTGCGGAGCGGCGATATGGAAAAGGGCCGAGGCTCAAAGCCCCGACCCTTTATCGCGTTGATGACTATCGCTGCGTGTGGATGACAACCTAGAACGTCTGCTCGTAGTCGCTGTGTTTTTTGGCCGAACGCACCAGGAACTCCTGGTTGGTGTTGGTGCCCTTAAGACCCTTGATAAACGACGCGGCTGCGCGCTCAGTGTTGTTCATGCCGGCAAGAATGCGACGCAGACCAAAGACAAACGGACGCATCTGCTCGTCAACCAACAGGTCCTCGTTACGCGTACCGGAGGCAACGGGGTCGATGGCCGGGAAGATGCGGCGGTCGGCCAGGTCGCGGTCGAGCTTAAGCTCCATGTTGCCGGTGCCCTTGAACTCCTCAAAGATAACCTCGTCCATCTTGGAACCGGTGTCGATGAGGGCAGACGCCAGGATGGTGAGCGAACCGCCGTTCTCGATATTACGCGCTGCACCCAAGAAGCGCTTGGGCGGATACAGGGCCGCCGAATCTACGCCGCCAGAGAGGATGCGGCCCGAGGCAGGTGCCGCCAGGTTGTAGGCGCGGGCAAGGCGCGTGATGGAGTCGAGCACCACCACGACATCGCCGCCCAGCTCCACGATGCGCTTGGCACGCTCGATGACGAGCTCGGCCACGCGAGTGTGGTTGTCCGCGGGCATATCGAAGGTGGAGGCCACGACCTCGCCCTTAATGGAGCGCTGCATGTCGGTGACCTCTTCGGGGCGCTCGTCGACGAGCAGGCAGATAAGGTGTACCTCGGGATTATTGATCGAGATGGACTGGCAGATCTTCTTGAGGATCGTGGTCTTGCCGGCCTTGGGCGGGGACACGATCAAGCCACGCTGACCCTTGCCGATCGGCGACACGATGTCGATGGCACGACCGGTAATGGAATCCTTGCCATGCTCCATGCGCAGCGGCTCGTTGGGATAGACCGGGGTAAGGTCGCCGAACTTGGGACGGTTGCGAATCTGCTCGGGGTCCAGACCGTTGACGGTCGTGATTTTGGCGAGGCCGGCGCGCTTGTCGCCGCCGCGCGAAGGACGAAGCGAGCCCTCGATGACGTCGCCCGTGCGCAGACGCGCGGAGCGGATGAGGTAGGCGGGCACGAAGGCGTCGTCGTTGGACTTCATGTAGCCGTGGGCATGGATGATGCCGGAGCTATCCGGGCGAATCTGCAGAATGCCCTTGATATCGCGGAAGCCCTCGGCCTTCGCGGCGGTGATGTAGATCTCCTCGACGAGCTCGGCCTTCTTCTTGCCGGTCGTCTCAATCTCGAACTCCTTGGCCTTCTCGCGCAGCTCGGCGACCTTCATGGCCGCGAGCTCCTCGCGCGAAAGCGTGGGCTCAGTCGGAGCGGCATTGCGCTCCTTATTGCGCTGCTTGCGGTCGCGCTGACGGTTGCGGCGATCGTTGTTGCGCTCGTCCTTGCGCTCGTTGCGGTCATTACGCTCGTCGTTGCGCTTGTGCTGACGGCGGTTGGGGCGAGCGCTCTCTTCGGTCTCGACGGGGGCGGTGCCATCGGTTGCGGAGGCGTCTTCGTTAGCCGAAGCATCATCGCTGGCCTCGGCATTGGAATCGCCCTGCGGCTCGACCTCGGCATGCTGCTCGGCGGCCTTGGCCTTAGCGGACTTCTTGCGACCGCGCTTGGGCTTCTCGGACGCAGACTGTTCGACGTCTTGGGGCTCGGCGGCATCAGTCGATGCATCGGCGGTCGTCTCGGCGGAATCCTCGGACGCACCCTTCTTGGCAGCCTTGGCCTTGGACGTGCGCTTAGCAGCAGTACGATGGCTGCGACCAGGACGGACATCGGCGAGCTCGACATCGGCGGGAGCGGCCTCGGAAGTCGTAGCATCCTGGACGGGCGCGTCGG
>URYA01000032.1 GCA_900551975.1 uncultured Collinsella sp.
CCGCGGAAGCCGCCGAGCCCGAGCTCGACGAATACGGCATCGCCATTGAGGGCAACGACCAACAGACGACTCCCGCGCAAGATGCCGCCGAGGCCAACGTATCTGCCCCAGCCGAGCCCCGCACTGCCCGTGTTCTCGAGGTCGGCTGCGGCACGGGCTGCATCTCGCTCTCGCTTGCCTGGGAGCGTCGCGGCCACGTCACCTGCACTGCTACCGATATCGAGCCGCGCGCCATCGACCTTGCTACCAAAAACCGCGATGCGCTTGGCCTCGCGTCCGACGAGGTCGCCTTCAGCCTCACGAACCTGGTGAGTTCCATTCCCCACGAAGAGTGGGGCACCTTTGACGTACTCGTCTCCAACCCGCCCTACATCCCCACCGATGTCATGCGCTCGCTGCCGCACGAGGTCAAGGACTTTGAGCCCGATCTGGCGCTCGAGGGCGGTGCCGACGGCCTCGATATCTTCCGCCGCCTGCTCAACGCGGCGCCCTACATGTTGCGCGCCGGCGGCCTCTTTGCCTGCGAGCTCTACGAGGGTGCGCTCGACGCTGCGGCCGAGCTCTGTCGCCAGGCAGGCCTTTCGGACGTGCGCATCGTCCACGACCTCACCGATCGTCCCCGTATCGTCCGAGCCATCGTCACCGAGCCCAAACAGCGTATTTAAGCTGAACAAATAGACATTTGCTCAAGTTTGCTCTTGCAATATACCGTAAAACTTCTACTATAGAAGGAGAAAGGTATGTCAAATCAGCTGCATCGGTACCGTATCGTGCTTGATTACATTGAACCTTGGCTTGATGAGCAGGATGAAGCTACGCTGAAGCAGATTTATGCAGACCTTTTGGTGCTCGAAAAGGAAGGTCCCAGCCTTGGTCGTCCACTGGTTGACCGTGTCAAGGGCTCGAAGCTTCATCATTTAAAGGAGCTGAGAGTGACTTCATGTGGTGGGCAGGTGATCCGCATCCTCTTCGCCTTTGACCCCAAGCGCCAGGCGATATTGCTATTGGCGGGTGATAAGTCGCGAGCGGGATCGTCAAGGGCAAAATGGAACGGCTGGTATGCGATCAACATTCCAAGGGCCGAGCAAATATACCGTCGCCACGTAAGGAGGCTCGATCGAGATGGAACTGCATGAGTATATGGAATCTCGCGGGATAACACGCGACTCCATTACCGCCGAGCAGGAGAGGACTCGCGATCGTATCGAAGCCTATAAGCTTGCTCAGATTCGCAGGTTAAAAGATCTAACACAGGCGTCGGTCGCCCAGTCGATGGGCGTTTCTCAAAAACGTGTATCCGAGCTCGAGCGCGGCGAGCTGGGTTCGATGAGGCTTGACACGCTGAGCAGGTACGCAGAGAGCCTCGGCGGAAAACTGGTTGCAAGCATCGAGTTTCCCGATCGTACCGTTACGCTTGCGCGCTAAAAATCTTCAATTAACCCCCTCACTTTCACCGACTACTAGAGCCGCTCACCAAACCAACATGCGCTCTGGGCAAATAGGTTGAACGTTTCGTGCGAGAATGCCCAACAGTAAACAAACTTGCACCAGAGCGTAAGGGGCTGGCATACACATGCAGACGGTCTATCGGGTATACGAGGGAGCGCGCGAGCCGCATCGGCTTGCAGTCGAGCGCACGGCCGAGCTACTCGGTCGCGGCGGCCTGGCGCTTATTCCAACCGAGACGGTCTACGGTGTCGCCGTGGCGGTCAACGCCTTCTCGGATGCCGTTCCACAAGATACAAGTGAACCTCTGCCGTGGCCGCGCGATCCGCAGGCCACCGTCAACGGCGCCGCGGTCCCCGCACTCGGCACTGGCTATCGTCGTATCTTTACCCTCAAGCAGCGCGAGCTCACCCAAACGGTTGCCTGGCTGGTCGATGATGCCGAGGCACTCGACCGCTATGGCGTGGATATCCCTAACGAGGCCCGCGTGCTCGCCCGACGATGCTGGCCGGGCGCCCTGACTATCGTGGTTAAGGCGGCCCCCTGCGTGCCGACCTTTATGCGCGCCGCCGACGACACGGTGGCACTTCGCGCTTCGGCCTCGCCCGTGGTGCAGGCGCTCATCCGCGCCTGCGGCAGCCCTCTTGCCTGCACCAGCGCCAACACGCATGGCGCGCCCGCGCCGGCAAGTTTTGTCACGGTGGAGGAGCGCATCCTGGAGGGGGTCGATGTGGCCGTCGACGCCGGTGAGACCCCGTGTCGCGACGCCTCAACCATCGTGTCGTTTCAGCACGGCGAGCTCCAGATCCTGCGCCAAGGCGCGCTTCCCGCATCAGAGATCGAACGGGTCCTGTCCGACCCGATGCAATAGAAAGGTGTAAGCGATGTCGTTGAATCTAGGCAGCCTGGGCATGGAAGACGCCTCGTTTAGCTTTGGCGGTTCCTACATCATGGCGCTCGACTGCGGCACTACCTCGGTACTCGCGACCATCGTCGACGAGTACGGCTGCATCGTCGCCCAGGCGCGCCGTAGCGTCAAAACCAGCTTCCCGCGTCCCGGCTGGGTGGAGCAGGATCCCACGGAGGTGCTTGCCAGCCAGATCGGCGTGATGATGGAGGTCCAGTTTAAGAGCGGCATCCATTCTGACCGCATTGCCGCCATCGGTATCTCCAACCAGCGCGAGACCACGGTGGTGTGGGACCGCATAAGCGGCCAACCCATCTATAACGCCATCGTGTGGCAATGCCGTCGCACCGCACCTCTGATCGACGAGCTGGTCGAGCAGGGCGCAGAAGAGCTGGTGCGCTCCCGCACGGGGCTTACGCTCGACCCGTATTTCTCGGCCTCCAAGGTGCAGTGGATCCTCGACAACGTCGATGGTGCGCGTGAGAGCGCGGCGGCGGGCGACCTCATGTTCGGCACCATCGACACCTGGCTCATCTATAGCCTCACCGGCGGTCAGGTATTTGCCACCGACTACACCAATGCCAGCCGCACCGCGCTCTTTAATATCCATGCGCTCGATTGGGACGACGATCTGCTGGCGCTTTTCGACGTCCCGCGTTCCATGATGCCCGAGGTTCGTTGGAGCTCGGGCGACTACGGCCGCGTCGCGAGCGACATCATGACCAACATGCCACCCATCATGGGCGTGGCGGGCGACCAGCAGGCGTCGCTGTTCGGCCACTGCTGCTTCCATCCCGGCCAGACCAAAAACACCTATGGCACGGGTTGCTTTATGCTCATGAACACCGGCGACGAGATCGTCGAATCCAAGAACGGTCTGGTCTCCACGATCGGTATCGCCGCGGACGGCAAGATCAGCTATGCGCTCGAGGGTTCTATCTTTGCCGCCGGCTCAACCATGAACTGGCTGCGCAACAACATGGGCATCATCTCGAGCGTGAGCGAGTCCGCGCAACTCGCCACTTCGATTAACGACAACGAGGGCTGCTACTTCGTCCCCGCCTTCGCAGGCCTGGGCGCTCCCTGGTGGGACCCGCATGCTCGCGGTATCGTGTGCGGCCTGACCGGCGCCTCGAGTCGCGCGACCATTGTGCGTGCGGCCTGCGAGTCCATGGCCTACCAGAGTTATGACGTGCTACGCGCCATGGAGCAGGACGTGGGACTTTCGATTGAGTGCCTGTCCGTCGATGGCGGTGCCTCGCGCAACGAGTTCATCATGCAATTCCAGGCTGATCTGCTGGATATTCCCGTGCTGCAGTGCGAGACGGTGGAGACCACGGCGATTGGCGCCGCGTACTTGGCGGGCCTTGCTGTCGGCTATTGGGAGGATTTGGAGGAGCTGGAGCAAAACGCTCAGATCGTCAAAGTCTTCCATCCTCACATGTCCGCCGAGCGCCGTGAGAGCAACCTCGCTGGTTGGCGTGATGCCGTCAAGCGTTCGCTCAACACCGCTCAGTAGGGTTGCGACGAGCTGCTCGATACAACAAACCGTTAAACTTATGCACGGCGCGAGGCAACAACGTCGCCAGGCGTCTTGTCAGCAAGGCCATCTTCCGGCCGCAACGAAAGGGGCAATCAACCCATGACCGTCACCTGCGATACGTCCCGCGTGACGCTTGTCGACCATCCGCTCGTCCAGCACAAGCTGTCGATCTTGCGCGACAAGAGCACTGGCACCAAGCAGTTCCGCCAGCTCGTGCGCGAGCTTGCGCTCTTTGACGGCTACGAGGCCATGCGCGACCTGCCCATGGAAGACGTCGAGGTCGAGACTCCCATCACCACCGCCATGTTTAAGCAGCTTGCCGGCAAGAAGCTCGCCATTGTTCCCATCCTGCGTGCGGGCCTCGGCATGGTCGATGGCATCCTCGACCTGGTGCCCTCCGCTCGCGTGGGCCACATCGGTATGGAGCGTGACGAGGTTACCCACGAGCCGCATGAGTATTACTGCAAGATGCCCAAGGATATCGACCAGCGCATCTGCCTGGTTGTTGACCCCATGCTCGCCACGGGCGGTTCGGCCGAGATGGCCATCAGCTACCTGCGCGAGCGCGGTGTTAAGGATATTCGCATGCTGTGTATCGTCGCCGCGCCCGAGGGCCTCAAGTCACTGACCGAAAAGGACCCCGACGTACATATTTATACCTGCGCCATCGATGACCATCTCAACGAGGCCGCCTACATCGTTCCCGGCCTGGGCGACGCCGGCGACCGCATCTACGGTACGCTCTAGTCGTTGGGCCTTGTCGGCTACGGTCACAAATACGAAGAAATGGTGCGCGCGGGCGAGCAAAAGTCGTCCACGCGCACTTCTGTTAACGGACGTTTTGCGCTGAGGGGTTCGAAAAAACGTATTACCGTACCTGCGGCATAAAGAAGGCCTTAAGAAAACGTACAGGTGCGTATTAACCGTTTGTTTTACGGTTGTACTTTAGCGATTGGCTCGTACAATAGTCACCAATGTTTGGCTGGGACTGTGCTGTGAGGCGTTAAAAAGGAAAGCGAGGAAGCCAGTGTTTCAGATAGCCGATCTGCTCGCTATCGTTGCAGGCGCCATCGCGGGCGCAATTGCCTTCCTTCCCTTTGTCTTTACGCTCAAGCCGGTTCTTGACGATAAGCAGAATGCGGACATGCTCAAGGGCATGGTGAGTCTGGCGGTCTCGGCAGTCGCCCTGCTCGTCTTTACCTTGGTTGTGTTTGCGTTGTTCGGAGAGGCATTTCGCATGTTCCTCCTGGGCGAGGCGATCGGCTTCGTGGTCTTTATGGCCGCCTGCACGGTTCGCGTCGCCAAGGCGCTGCGAGATCCTCATGAGGTCGAAAGGTAAGTCGTGGAAATTTTTGAAAAGCTGCCTGATGAGATTAATCATCTGGTCAGCGAGTTCAGCTCCACCCCTGTCGTGGGCGATCTGAGCTGCGGCATCACGCAGTACTCGTTTTGGCTGATCGTCTCCACGATCGTGCTCCTGATCGTCCTGGCCGTGTTCAAGAAGAAGCAGACCCTGGTTCCCAAGGGCTTCTTCGTCAACGGTTTCGAGTACATCATCGAGTACGTCGAGAACGATATCGGCAAGGGCGTCGTGGGTGAGAACTGGAAGAAGCACTTCCCGTTCCTGTGCTCGCTTTTCCTGTTCATCCTGATCAATAACATGATCGGCCTGATCCCGGGAATGAAGCCCGGCACCGGCGCAATCGGCTCCACCGCTGCGCTCGCCATCTTCGCCTTCGTGTACTTCATCTACTACGGATGCAAGGCTCACGGCGTGATCGGCTACATCAAGAGCCTCGCCCCGCAGGGCGTGAGCTTCCCGATGAACGTGCTTGTGTGGGTCGTCGAGCTTTTCTCGACCTTCCTGCGCCTCATCACGCTCGCCGTCCGTCTGTTCTGCAACATGTTCGCAGGACACGTGGTCATGGGCTCGTTCGCCATCATGGCGAGCATGTTCATGCAGCCGCTGCTTCAGCAGGTTTCCGCGGCCCACGCCGTCGGCGCCCTGCCTTCGCTGGCCTGGCTTGCCATCCTCATCCTGATCTATGCGATCGAGCTTGTGGTCGGCGCCATCCAGGCTTACGTCTTCACGGTCCTTACCGCCGTGTATGTCTCCGAGGCAGAGGAGGTCGCGGAGGAGGAGTAGTCTTCCGTTCGCGCCTTAAAGGTAAGGCAATTCGTTAAACCGCCGGTGCCCGTACCCATGGAGCCCGGCAGTTATAAAAAGGTTATCCTGCGTGAAATAAGACACGCACGACAAAGGAGGAATCGTGGGAGTTATCGGTTACGGTCTCGGTGTTATCGGCGCTGGTCTTGCTATCGGCCTGTCTGCTCTGGGTGCTACGGGTGCTATGGCCCGTCAGCCTGAGGTCCAGGGCCGCGTGTTCACCGTCTTCATCATGGGCTCCGCCTTCGGCGAGGCTCTGGCTCTGATCGGCTTCGTTGTCGCGCTGATCGTTAAATAGCACGGAGCGTCAAGTATGAATCTTTCATCCCAGAAGAGCGCGATCGCACTCTCCGCGTCCGCGGCCGCGCTGCTCATGCCGGTTTCCGCGTTCGCCGAGGACGGCGCTGCCGGTGCGGACATCCTCATCCCTAAGATGGCGGAGTTCATCCCGGCGCTTATCGCCTTCCTGATTATCTGGATCGTGCTGGCCAAGGTCGCCCTGCCGGGCATCATGAAAACCATGGAGGAGCGCGGCAAGAAGATCGAGGAGAGCCTCGACGAGGCCGAGAAGACCAAGCAGGAGGCCATCGCCAAGCGCGCTGAGTCCGACTCGATCGTCACCGACGCCCGTCGTCAGGCTGCCGACATCGTTCTCGAGGCCCGTAAGGACGCCGAGTCCGAGCGCGCCCGTATCATCGAGGCTGCTCACAAGGAGGCCGAGGAGATCATCGCCAAGGCCCATACGACCGTCGAGGACGAGCGCAAGTCCATCTACGCCGGTGCCGCGAGCTCCATCGCCGACCTGTCCGTTGCCGTCGCCACCAAGATCGTGGGCGAGGCACTCGAGGACGAGTCCGAGCAGAAGAAGCTCATCGAGCGCTACATCCAGGAAGCAGGTAGCCTGAATGCCGACTAGCCGCTATCAGGACAAGGTACTCGAGACCTACGCGCGCTCCCTTTTGGAAGCCGCCAAGGCCGAGAACCATGTGTTCGAGGACCTCGAGATGATCGAGCGCCTGGCTAGCGCCAGCCCCGAGATCATCGCCGTGCTCGACACCATGTCCAAGCGCGACCAGCTCGACCTTCTTCCCAAGGTGGCAGCTGCCTTTAAGTATGTTGCCGAGGAAGACGAGGATGTAGTGGGCGTGACCGTCACCACGGCGATCCCGCTCGACGACGAGCTGCGTCAAACCATCACTAAGAAATGCGAGCAGGACTTCGGCCGCAAGGTATTCCTTATCGAGCAGGTCGACCCGTCTATCGTGGGCGGCCTGGTGCTCGAGGCCCGCGGCGAGCGTCGTGACATTTCCGTCAAGACGCAGCTGCGCATCGCGCAGGAGACCCTCGCAAACTCTGCTAATTCGTACGGAGGTGAAGCCTAATGTCCGAAACCCTCAATGCCCAGGATATCGCCAAGAAACTGCAGGAGCAGCTCACGAGCCTCTCCGCGACGGTCGATACGCATGAGGTTTCAACGGTCGACGAGGTAGGCGACGGCATCGCGCGCGTATCCGGCCTCAAGAGCGCCATGGCAGGCGAGCTTCTGGAGTTCAAGAGCTCCGATACCGGTGAGACCGTCTTCGGCCTTGCCCAGAACCTTGACCGTGACGAGGTCGGCGCCGTTCTGTTCGGTGCCGTCGACTCCATCAAGGAAGGCGACGAGTGCCGCACCACTGGCCGTATTATGGATATCCCCGTGAGCCGTGCCATGCTCGGCCGCGTCGTCAATCCGCTCGGCCAGCCCATCGACGGCCTGGGTGACATCGTCGCCACGCATCGTCGCCCCATCGAGTTCAAGGCCCCCGGTGTCATCGACCGTACCCCGGTGTGTGAGCCGGTTCAGACCGGTCTGTTGGCCATCGACTCCATGGTGCCTATTGGCCGTGGTCAGCGTGAGCTGATCATCGGCGACCGTAAGACCGGTAAGACCGCCATCGCCATCGACGCTATCCTCAATCAGCGCGGCAAGGGCATGGTCTGCATTTATGTCGCCATCGGCCAGAAGGCCTCCACGGTTGCCAACATCCGCGAGACCCTCGCCCAGCACGGTGCGCTCGACTACACCATCATCGTTTCGGCCACCGCTGCCGATTCCGCCCCTATGCAGTACATCGCGCCTATGGCCGGTGCCGCTATCGGCGAGTTCTTCATGTACAACGGCGAGGACGGCAAGCCTGCCAGCGAGACCAACCCCGGCGGTCACGTGCTCGTCATCTACGACGACCTGTCCAAGCAGGCCGTGGCCTACCGTCAGATGTCGCTGACGCTGCATCGTCCGCCCGGACGCGAGGCCTATCCTGGCGACATCTTCTACCTGCACTCTCGTCTGCTCGAGCGTGCCGTTAAGATGTCCAAGAAGAACGGCTACGGCTCCATGACGGCTCTGCCGATCATCGAGACCCAGGACGGCGACGTCTCGGCCTACATTCCGACCAACGTCATTTCCATTACCGATGGTCAGATCTACCTGCAGTCCGAGCTCTTCTTCCAGGGTCAGCGCCCGGCAGTCGACGTGGGCATCTCCGTGTCCCGCGTCGGTGGCGATGCTCAGACCAAGGCCATGAAGCAGGTCGCCGGCAACCTTCGTCTGGACCTCGCTTCGTACCAGGAGCTCGCTGGCTTTACGCAGTTCGGCTCCGACCTTGACGAGGCTACTCAGAAGCAGCTCACCCACGGCGCTCGCATGACCGAGCTCCTGAAGCAGCCGCGCTACAAGCCGTTTGAGGTTGGCGAGCAGATTGTTACGCTGTTCGCTGGCAACGAGGGCTTCCTGGATGACCTGGAGATCGCCGACGTGCTGCCTTTCCGTGCCGAGCTCATCGAGTACATGGACAATGGCTTTGGCTCGCTGCTCGACAAGGTTCGCGCCAAGAAGATCGACGATGACACCAAGGCTGAGCTCCTGCGCGTCATCGGTGACTTCAAGCAGCAGTTCATGGCCAAGCACCATTCGGATGTTTCTGGATCAGAGGAGAACTAAGCCCTATGGCCAACCTTCGCGACATTAAGAAGCGAATCTCCTCGGTTACCACGACCAAGCAGATCACGCGCACGATGGAGATGGTCTCTACGGCCAAGATCCGTCGTGCCCTCGATCGCTCCAAGCAGGCCGAGCCCTATAAGGAGGCGCTGACCGACGTCATGTTGACGGTCGCCGGCGACGCCTCCTGTTCGGGCACCGATCCCATGCTGCAGAAGCATGAGAGCGTCAAGCATGGCCTGATTGTCGTCATTGCCTCGGACCGCGGCCTTGCCGGCGGTTTCAATACGACGGTGGAGCGCACGGCCGAAAAGCTCGCCGCTTCTTGGGCGAACGATGGCATCGAGTGCGAGATCATCGCGTGTGGGCGCAAACCGGCCACGTATTTCCGTGACCGCGCAAACGTCGCCATGCACTTTGAGGGCAACTCCTCTGAGCCCGATTTCAATCAGGCCCGCATGATCTCCTCTCATATCTGCGATGCGTATCGTGCCGGTGAGCTTGACCGCGTCGAGCTTGTTTACCACCACGCCAAGAACCGCGTGGATCAGGAGCTTCGCGTCGAGCACTTGCTGCCGCTCGATCCCGAGATGATCGCTATGGCCCACGGTCCGCGTAAGAACGAGACCGACGCCCCTAAGCGCATCTCGTCCACGTTCGAGTTCGTGCCCTCTCCCGAGCATGTTCTCGGCAAACTTGTGCCGTCATATATCCTGACGGTCATCTACCAGGCCCTGATCGATTCGGCGGCCGCCGAGCAGGGTGCGCGCCGCAAGGCCATGCACTCCGCAACGGAAAACGCCACCGCGATCATCTCGACCCTTACCCGCACGTATAGTCGCGTGCGCCAGGCTTCGATCACGACCGAGATCAACGAGATCGTCGGCGGAGCCTCAGCATTGGAGGAACAGTAATGGCTAATAACACCGTAAAGCTTGCGGTCGAGGAAGCCACCAAGAAGACGACTGCCGGCGATGGTCGCATCGTGCGTATCATCGGCCCTGTCGTCGACGTCAAGTTTGACGGTGCGGTGCCCCCGATCTACAACGCGCTCACGGTCGAGGCCGAGACCCCGATCGGTCATCTGAGCACGATCCTCGAGGTCGAGAGCCAGCTTCCGGGCGGCGTCGTCCGCACGGTCGCCATGTCCTCGACCGACGGCCTGCAGCGCGGCCTCATCGCCACCGATACCGGTGAGCCCATGAAGATGCCCGTTGGCCCCAAGACGCTCGGCCGCATTTGGAACGTCATGGGCAAGCCTGTCGACGGTAAGCCCATGCCCGAGGTGGAGGAGTTCTATCCCATCCACCACGCAGCGCCCCGCTTCGACGAGCTCACCACCAAGACCGAGATCTTCGAAACCGGCATCAAGGCCGTTGACCTGCTCGAGCCCTACATCCGTGGCGGCAAAACGGGTCTGTTCGGCGGCGCCGGCGTCGGCAAGACCGTTCTGATTCAGGAGCTCATCAACAACCTCGCCCAGGAGCACGGTGGCACCTCGGTGTTCACCGGTGTCGGCGAGCGTACTCGTGAGGGCACCGACCTGTTCCTCGAGATGAGCGAGTCTGGCGTTATCGACAAGACCTGCTTGGTCTATGGTCAGATGAACGAGCCGCCTGGAGCGCGTCTGCGCATCGGTCTGGCCGGCCTTACCACCGCTGAGTACTTCCGCGATCGCGGCCAGGACGTTCTGCTGTTCATCGACAACATCTTCCGCTTCTCCCAGGCCGGTTCCGAGGTTTCCGCACTGCTGGGCCGTATGCCGTCCGCCGTTGGTTACCAGCCCACGCTGGCAACCGAGATGGGCGACCTCCAGGAGCGCATTACCTCGACCAAGACGGGCTCCATTACCTCCGTCCAGGCTGTCTACGTCCCCGCCGACGACCTGACCGACCCGGCCCCCGCCACCACCTTTGCACATCTGGATGCCACTACCGTGCTGTCCCGTAAGATCGTGGAGCAGGGCATTTACCCGGCCGTGGACCCGCTGGCATCCACCTCCCGCATTCTGGAAGCGGATATCGTGGGCGAGGAGCACTATCGCGTGGCCCGCAAGGTGCAGTCCATTCTGCAGCGCTATCAGGAACTGCAGGACATCATCGCCATTCTGGGCATGGACGAGCTGGACGAGAACGACAAGCTCACCGTTGCCCGCGCCCGCAAGCTGCAGAAGTTCCTGTCCCAGCCCTTTGCTGTGGCCGAGAACTTTACCGGCCTGAAGGGCAAGTATGTGCCGCTGCAGGATACCGTGCGCGGCTTTGCCGCCATTGTGGACGGCGAGGCCGATGATCTGCCGGAGTGGGCTTTCTTCAACGTTGGTACGCTGGAAGATGCCCGCCAGAAGGCAGCGGAAAAGCTGGCTGAGGAAAAGGGCGGTGCCGTCTGATGAACAAGTTCATGCTGAACATCACTGCGTCCAGCGGTGAGTACTATCAGGGCGATTGCGAAGACCTTGTGCTGCCCATCAGCGATGGCGTGTACGGCATACAGGCCGGACACAGCCCGGTGCTGGTGGCCATCCACATGGGCATCCTGCACTTTGAGGTGAACGGTGAAAGCCAGGACATCCTGGTAGGCGATGGCATTGCCGAGGTGACGCCTGCCTACGTGATGGTGCTGGTG
>URYA01000033.1 GCA_900551975.1 uncultured Collinsella sp.
CAACGTCCTTATCCAATTGCCAGGTCTTCCTCTGAATTGTGTAATCTAATTCGTTCTTATGATGAAGGTTCCCAAATTGATTTAATAAGGTCTTTTAAACGACAGTTTGATATAAAAGATGATGGTATGGGTGATTCTACAATTGCTAATGTTATTATCGATTATGTAAAATCAGGCAAGTTAGATTTGGATTGTTACGAATGCAGCGAGTAATTACTTATGGCACGTTTGACTTGCTCCATTATGGGCATATCAATTTGCTAAGAAGAGCCAAAGAACTTGGGGACTATTTAATTGTGGCTTTATCTACAGATGAGTTTAATCTGGAAAAAGGAAAAAAGAGTTATTTTTCGTTCGAAAAGCGTAAGCAATTACTTGAGTCAATCCGTTATGTTGACCTTGTTATTCCAGAAACTTCTTGGGATCAGAAAATTAATGATGTCCATGAGTTTCGAGTCAATACATTCGTAATGGGTGATGATTGGCTTGGAAAATTTGATTTTCTAGAAAATGAAGGAGTTGAGGTGGTGTATTTACCACGTACTCCTGAAATTAGTACCTCTCAGATAAAACAAGACTTATTTTTACGCAAATAACCTTGTTATTTGGTTTTAGGATAAATCTTCTTGAGCTTGGGGGTAGGTAGTGTCGAGAAAGTTGGTGTAGCGCCCGATCCGAAGCGAGTCGGCCCGGCGTCCTGGAATCTGGAATACGGTTGATATCCTATGCCGCCTCGACCCTGTCCGCAAGCTCGAGACCGGACTCGAGCATCTTCCTGGCCTCCGCCTCAAGCCGCGCCCACTCGACGGGACCGTCGATTCCCCGAGTGCGCCCTTCGTCGTAGAGCTCGTTCATCCTCGCCTCCGAGAAGTACCTGGACTCCTGCCATATCTCGTCCTGCTCGCACATGACCGCGCCCGCGAGCCGTACCAGCGAGCCCGTGGAGGGGAACACCTGCACGACGCGCGACCTGCGCTTTATCTCCCGGTTTGTCCTCTCCTGCACGTTGTTGGTGCGCAGGCGCTTCCAGTGGGTCGGCGGGAAGTCGAGGTAGGCCAGCGCGTCGGGCTCGGCCTCCTCCAGCACCGCCGCCGCCCTCGGGCAGCACCCCTCCAGCATTTCGCACGCCGCGTGGTACATGGCCGTCACGGTGGCGGCGTCGCGCCCGCGGAACACCTGCGAGACGATCCTGCCCACGCGGCGCCTGAGCTGCCAGGAGCCGGCCTCGCGCATGCAGTCGCGCATGAGGTGGACCGCGCAGCGCTGCCACGCGGCGCCCTGGAAGACCTCGCCGAGCGCCCGGACGAGCCCCGGGTGGGCGTCCGAGACGACGAGCCGCACGCCCGCCGCCCCGCGCGAGCGGATGGCCCGCAGGAAGGCGAGCCACGAGTCGTAGGACTCGGTGTCGACCACGTCGACGCCCAGGACGCGCCTCCAGCCGCCCGCGTCGCAGCCGATGGCGGTGACCACGGCGGTGGAGGCGACGCGCCCCTCGCGGCGGCACTTGACGTAGGTCGCGTCGAGCCAGACGTAGGGCACCGGCGAGCCGCCGAGCGGCCTTGCGCACAGGTCCTCGATGTCCGCGTCCAGGCTCGAGGCGATGGCGCTCACCTGGTCCTTCGAGAGCCTGGAGACGCCCATCTTCTCGGCCACCCTCTGCACCTTGCGGGTGCTGGTGCCCGTGGCGTACATCTCGGCCACGGCGGCCACGAGGGCGCGGTCGACGCGCTGGTAGCGCTCGAGCACGTCCTCCGGGAAGAAGCTGCCGGAGCGCAGCTTGGGGATGCGCAGCGTCAGCGTGCCGACGCAGGTGGCGAGCGACCTCTCGCGGTAGCCGTTTCGGCTGTTCGCCCCGCCACCGCACAGCTGGTCGGCCTCGGCGTCCATCACGGCGTTCACGACCTGCTCGGCGAGTCTGCGAAGCAGCTCCTGCATGTCGATGGCGCCGTCGTCGAAACGGGGCATGGCGAGCATGTCCGGCGTCGGGTCTGATAAGATTTCCATAGCGGTCTTCGTCCTTTCCTAGAACCTGTTGTTGTGGTGATTTCAGATTCTAGGACGAAGGCCGTTTTTCGTTAAACGGGCGCTAGGGTGTCACCCTTACACCAACATTTTCGACGCGATCCAGTGCAAAGCAATCGTCAGTTTAATCCTATGCGCTGATACCGCATTTCATTTGTTCGGCTCGAATTCTACGGCCTGGCAACCCTCGCACTCTCCGGCAAATGGATTGAACGCGAAGGCAGAGATGATGTGTGCGTGGACATCGAGGCTGCTGTAGGCAACATACTGGGACATGGACCCCCGCTGCGCGTGGATGCGGCCCGGCATATTCATTGCCGTCCAACCCCGTGTAGTTGCAGCAAAGGGTGGAACCTCAATGCTCAGCTCATGTTGTCCGTGGGACACGAGAATCGTAAGTACACTTTGGTGCGATTCTCACGCTGATACTGAGCCACCTGGAATAAGATACGTCGCGACAACACTTCGCTTCACCTCTGTCTCGACAAGATGACGTAGACTAAAGTTTCCTTTAGTAAGAGAACGAGAACTATATCTGAAAGCGTTGCGATGGCGTGAAGGCACCGAGTCCGAACCGCCTGAATGCTACGTGCATCTGCATCGCCTTTTTGTTATCTCTGCCAGTTGGGTAGCACCACACTTGTCATCATTTACCCTGGTACATGCTGCCTAAATCCACTACCCCTTCTACCGCGCCGACCATCTCGTCATCGTGAGAGACAACGATGATCAGCTGGCTTTGCTTGTTGCGCTTAACATAGGCCGCAAGCTCGGCGCGGCTTACAGCGTCTAACCCAGTCGTGGGCTCGTCGAGTACCAAAACTGACGACTTGCGTGAAATCGCCGACCATAAGTACACTCGGCGCAGCTCACCGCCCGAAAGCGCGGAGCAACGTTTCCCGAGCAACTCCTTCACGCTGTTTTCCAGCGAAAGTAGGCCATCTACACCCCGGTGATAGGAAGAAAAGGGCGTGCCGAAATACTCTAACAGCTCTTTCACCGTTTCGTCCGGCGCGAAGCACGACTGTGGGCAGCACGATATCTCTCTCGCACGTATGTAATCCAAGTCGCATTCTTCGATTGGCACACCGTTGTATTTTACTTTGCCTTTCGATGAGTATAGCCCGAGCATCAAGTAAAGAAGTGACGTCTTGCCTCTTCCGTTTTCCCCAACTATGCAATATGTACCAGGACCGGAAAACTTGAAAGAAAACCCGCCGAGGACCTCTCGGACAGATCCGTCTGGAAGGGCAACCGAGAATTCCAAATCAGATACCGAAATGTCATTTATTTCATCGAGTTTAGCTAAATCGGTCCGATTCCACCCCGATCTCTCCTTTTCTCTCGTCGCGATAGCCGTCCTATCCCATGATGCTTTGGCATCTTGATAGGATTTGAACAATGACATCATACTTTTCAAAGTCTTAAAGAGAACCGCGAAGTATGTACCGATGATAGTGTACTCGCCTATTGACATAGTTCCGTTAATGATTCGTACTCCGGAAACAACAAGTATCACCGCTTGAAACAACGCTGCGAAAAGACCATCGAGCGATGTCAGAGAATATGATAGCTTTCCGGAGCGCAAAACTTTGGGAAAATAGCTCTTAAACCCAGCGTCGAGCGCTTGTTCGCTCTTGCCGTACGAAGATGTCAGTTGAATGTTGAGAATCTGATTAAGCTGCGATGCAATTGCGGCGTAAAAGGCGCTGTCCGCCTCTTTCTTCTCATACGTGACCCTATACAAAAGTTTCCTCAACCCAGTAATTACACAGAAATACACGATGAGGAGAATGATGGAAAACACCGCGAGAGTTGAATCAATTGACCATATGATAAGCAATACGATGGGAATGGCTACAATGGACAGCGGCGCACTGATAAAATTCGCCAAAACGAAGGATGAGACCACGCTGGAGTCGGAAATAATCCGTTGCGTTGTATAGGCTGGATCGATGGTCCGACTCACCAAGTAATCGTCTCTTTCAAAACGCAAGACGGCCTCCCTGAGAAGATCAAAGGAAAGTCTCGTGGTTATGCGAATGGAAAGTGTTCCTGCAAAATAAGTAAAGAGGGTGGAGAAAACTCCTATTGACGCAACCAGGAGCGCGAAGAGTACGGCGTCTCTTTCGCTGCGGTTACCGAGAAGAAAATCTAAGAATTTCCCGTTCACGTATGGCATGGCATAGGAGAGAGCGGTTCCAATCACCGTGATAGCAATGAAGACGAAAGCCCCTTTTGCTCTGATGAACCTCGAGAGAACGCATCGAATCAAGGAAGGCCCCAATCTACCCGCCACAAAACATCAATCACTGATACCTTACACCTCAACACAACAGGAGCGAAGATTTGCCAATGAGACTGCTTTAAGATTGCCTTGGGCCAATACGATCTCAAGCTCTTCCTACAAGAGAGTCGGAATCGGACATCTCCTCCGACGAACCTGGCAATCGGGCGGTTGAAATATCTTTTTCAACCGCCCGATTGCCACAATAGATTTGAGCATCCGCCCACAAACGTCCGCGTTTTACACCCATCAAATCCTTTGCCTTTTGTCGTCTAGACTAGAAAAATCGCTCGAAATAACGCAACCGGCCTGCTCGCTTGAAGAAACCTAAGCCCGTAACGTAGATGTGCAAACTTCCGAAACGCCTTGCGCGGCATAGTGCGTATAAACTTCGTCAACCGCCTCAGAAATATCTGAGTATCGCGCCGGGCCAAAAGCATACGATGTCGCAGCTATACCCTGCACCCATTCGGAACGCGGATTAATTGAATAGCCACACAGCATCATCATACATGCATCTAGACCTGATTTCCCAAGTATCCGACGTATTGTTGAGAGCATCGCGGGTCGCCCCTGCACCATCGTCGTCACCCCTATTAGCAGTATTTACCGTTTTTCTCTAAATGCGTATCGCCACCCTTAAGAATACGAAGTGTTTTATCCAGACCCGATTGTCCTCCATCTCAAACGAAGGGATAAGGAATCTCATCCGGAATCGGCAGTAACGGAGGATTCACAACGACAAGCGAAAAACATGAGTCATCTCTCAGAGGGGAGTAAAGGCTCCCCCCAAGCACCCTAGTTTCGTCATCCAAAGAGTTGATGGCAGTGTTCTTCTTACAAAGGTCGACAACAAAAGGGTTGATTTCTACAGATGTTACATCCATGCCACAGTTGGTAAGTATCAGGCCCTGTATTCTGGGGCCAGAACACAAATCGAGAGCCTTCCGTGCGCTCTGCGGTGTAAGGCGTCAATCTCAGCAAATCTGTCCCACAATACTGCGCTGAAGAACAAGACGGAACCCCTGAGCCAAACTCCCCCATACCTTATTAAGGCTAAGACAGGCAAGTTCACGCACCCGGCATATTCCAGAATAACATCCTATTGTTTTAGATGCTCTACAAGCATGAACAGCCGCGAATCGGAAAGATCTTCTAGTTTCGCCCCGACTGACCGCCAAGGGCCAAAATGGCCCCTCCATCCCCGGGCGACTGGCTCTGGCGCGCCAAGGAGTGTCCCCAGCCGGCAGAAAAGGAACGTCCCTATCTGCCGGCTAGAGAGCACCGAAGAGGATGGCGTAGGTAGTGGATTCGCCGAGCTTGAGCTCGTCGCCGGGATTGAGTTGGACGGAACGGCCGGGCTCGACCTGAATGCAGACGCGCGTGGCCCCGTTTACCACCACGGTTCCGTTGGTGGACGACAAGTCCTCGACGTGCCAGATATTTTGAGCATCGCACCAGATATGGGCATGGCGGGCCGAGACATCGTCGCCGACGTCGGTAATATCGCCCTCACCAGTGGCCAGCGCGCCAATCTCAACACCCTGCTCACTCGGCTGAATCCAGCGCGGGGCGCTCACGACAAAACTGTTTTGTACGCGCAGCAAGCCCAAGGGGTGCGCCGGGGCGGGTTCGCGTTCGCCCGCAGTCATCGACATGCCAAGCGAACGCGGCGTGGAGGTGCCTCCGCCACAGGTCGCGTGCGCGTAGTCGATGGCATAGTTCACCGAGGACCGTACATCCGCCGAACAGCCGACGGCGACAAACAGCACCAGCACGGCCTCGGCGCGCTCGGCGGGCATGAGTTCCGCCGCCTGGGACAGGCGATCGAGCGCGTTGCGATAGAGATTCGTGTCCTGGTGGCACTCTTCGAGCGCGCGTACCATCGGTTCACCTGCAGGACCGCACACCATATTGATCACAGCCGTGGAGTCCATGGGATTGCGCTGGCGCAGGGCCAGTTGCGACATAATACGCGCAGCCGAGGTACCGTATTCGGCAAAGTAGCGCTGCTGAAGCGTGCCGACCGGCGCGCGAACGATAAAGCGGGAAACCCAAGAGCGATCGGCGGCCCGGCTCTGCGGGCTGCGGCCGTCGGCGAGCGGACGAGACGAAAGCACCAAGCCGCACAGCTCGATATGGCTCAGATGCGCCGCGCGCTTAAAGATGTCAAACATGGCCCCGCATGGGGTGAGCTCAACTTGAGATGCCATGACCTAGGCCTCCTTGGTCGTAGAAATAGAATCGGACGATACTTCGACAGGTCCGCCAAAAGTACGGGCAGCTGCGGCTCCACCGGCAAGCGGAGTCGCCATCTGGGCTTTTGTGCGTCGCGGTGCCGAAACGGGAAGTTCAAAGGCAAAGCCCATCGCAAGCAAAAACCACGTAAGCGTATAGGTTGCAACCAGAGCGGCAACAAGGCCGCCCATCACGGCGCGTTGGGAAAATACGCTACATGCAGCCACAGCCAGCACCGGAACCTCGCAGGCAGAAAGCGCAAGCACACCCTGCAGGAAGCCCGAGCGCCGATCGCGCGCAAGTGCCCCCGCGGTAACGCCGGCTATGCCTGGCAGCGCCAACGCCAGTGCGGCAATAATACCCGGTAGCGACCCAGACCACACGAGCGATCCCAAAGTCGCCGTCACGCGGGCGCCCGACGCCAGCAGCGCGGCCGAAACCACGACCACAGCCCAAACCACGCTGCAAACGACCGCCGCACCGATCATCGCCGCGCGACGAACCGCGCGGCCGGACGCATCCATGGGGCACGGCGTGAGCGGCTCGCCGCGAAGCGAACGACCGACATTTTGCGCATAGTGGTCACAAAACGCCGAGAGCGCCGCCTCGACCGCCGCCGGCTCGGGACGATCTTTTTGATGGCTGGACAGACAGGCCATCACCACGTCGAACAGCTGGGCATCGACAAACGCCAGCGCATCGCGTAGCTCTTCGGAATCCGGCTCAAGCCCTAGCTGCTGGGCCTGCTCGGCCGCGGCGAGCGCCACATCGGGCTCACGACGAAGCAGCTGAGTCAAATCACAACCGGGCGCATGGGCACCAATGGGATAGTCGGGCCGTGTGTCCATCTTGAGACGGTAGGGGCTGGCAATGTCGCGCGTCTTTTTGCGCGAACCCGAGGTGCCCGAAGTGCCCGGCGCGGCTTCGTATGGCGCGACGCCGGCAATGAGCTCGTAAACCGTGCTTGCCGCGGCATAGACGTCGATCGCCGGCGACATACGCAAAGCGCGCAGATCGGGAATATCGTCGGTGAGCATCTCGGGCGGGGCATAGGCAACCGTCGCGCGACGCAGCGTGGCATAACGCTCCGTAAACGACGCCTTGCCGCCGGTACCGGCCACGGCCGACGCAGGCTCGAGCGCCAGCGACGAGCCAAAGTCAATCAGGCACAGGTCAAAGGTGCCCTCGGCAAGCTGCCGGTCAAGCGGTAGACGCGCCGTACGCACCATAATATTAGCGGGCGAGATATCGCGATGGACAAAGCCCTCACCCACCAGACTCATACGGCAGAGCAGATCGAACAGGTCGCGACCCAGACGCGCCGCCACAAGCGGCGACAGGCGTCCGGCATCATCCACGGCGAGTCGCGAACGCAAGCGGGCAAGCGTCTCGCCCTCGACCCATTCCATGACAATTGCAGGCACACCGTCGACCTCGCCCCAGCCATAGAGGCGGGGAAAGCCCTTAAGGCCCGAAAGGGCACGATGGCATTCGTATTCCTCGCGAAACGCTGCCTTGAACTTGGCGACCAGCGCCTCGTGAGCGGCATCGTCGTCGAACTCATCGCGCGCCGGCAAGATGAGCTGCTTGAGTGCCACGGCCTCGCCTTGGGCGTTGACGGCACGCGTCACGCGGCCGATACCGCCACGGCGCATGGTGGCATCGTCGGCAAACAGCATCGTAAAACGACGCAGATAGGCAGGCAGTTCGTCCTGACCGAGCGCAATGGCCGGCTCAAACCCGTCGACACGCGCCAGGCGCAGGCCGACCATGGGATCGCGACCGAGTGATTGTGGTGTGGTGGATGCAAGATCGGTCATCATAGGGCAAGCGCCGCCACGTTATTGTTAAAGTTACCGAGCGCGACGTCATCATCGCCGTAATGGCCGACCCATTGACATAGGTTGGTGTAACAGCCCCACAGATTGGCATACTGCTGATACCACTTTGACCGGGGCGAGAATGTCTGACGACCGAACTCGGCTCGAATGACAAACATCTCCCCGACCAGGCTGTCGCACGGTCTGGGATCTCCCGTAGAGTTATAGGTCGAGACCACGTCATTGGCACGAGAGACATAGCCGTCGAGCATGTTGTACTTGGTCACAAGCCAGCTGTGAATGCTCTCTTCTTCAGCAGCGGAAAGGCCACCGGAGTTTGCATCGTTGTCAGTGTTGCCGCCCGTCGAGCCGCCGTTTCCAGACCCTCCGGTAGAGGAACCCGACCCAGAGCCGCCGCCCGAACTCGATGAATCCGAGCCGGAGCCAGAAGTATCCGAGCTACCGGGCTTTCCGAACTGCTGGGCGTCCTGCTCCTTCTGCTGCTCGACCTTATTCACCGTTGCCGCCACGCTATTGTTGGACAACCGATCGATGATCTTGGTATTGGTGAGTACGATGGTTTTGCCATTGGCAAGCTTGACTTCGTTGCCCGGGGCCCCGGCGCCGTCCGCATCGTCGGTGCCAAACACAATATGCGCGACCACACTTGCCCAAGCATATCCAGTCGTGGTACCCAGATCACTTTTGACCTCATGCCCCACGCGCGGTTCGCGTGCGGCATGCGCCTGCATCATGGACGGCACGGTCATGCCATAGGCAGAAACGCCAGCCATGACCAGCACCAGCGAGCACGACAGCAGCGCGTACGCCCGCGGCGCCAGGCCCAGCCGGCGTCGCATGCGCACCGCGGCGCCGCGCTTTGTCTGAGTGCCACCGGGCCGCATGCGTTCTCCTCCAACAAAAACACGCCGCTCGGGAGCGGCGCATTCATTCGAATCCATATTTGAGTGTATCAGCGAACCCAAAAGGTTGCGCAACGAATGGGCAAATTAAGGATGCGAGCGGAAGCATCCATGCGATAAGCGGATACGAAGCATCTTTGTTGCACAACAAAATCACAGTCGCACGGGGAAATTATGGCTACCCCGTGCGTCGCAAGGAAAACATACGGCAGGAGCAGGCGCGCCACCTAAATCGCACGGCGGGCCTCGATGGCGCGGCCAAGCGTAAGCTCGTCGGCATACTCCAGGTCGCCGCCCACGGGAAGGCCGCTCGCAAGACGCGACACCTCGACGCCCAATGGCTTGATGGTGCGAGCAAGGTAGCTCGCCGTGGTCTCGCCCTCAATGTTGGGGTTGGTGGCGATAATGACCTCGTGGATGTCCTCGTGGCCCAGGCGCGCCAGCAGCTCGCGGATGTGCAGTTGCTCGGGACCGATCTTGTCCATGGGGCTGATCACGCCGCCCAGCACATGGTACAGGCCATGGTAGCTGCCCGTGCGCTCAATCGCCTGGACGTCGCGCGGCTCGCCCACCACGCAAATGCGAGTGGTGTCGCGCAGCGGGTCCTGGCAGATGGAGCACTCGTCGGCCGTGGCATAGTTAAAGCAACGGCTGCAAAAGTGGACCTCCTGCTTGACCTCCAGGATGGCCTCGGCCAGGCGGCGGGCCTCCTCGGCATCGGCCTCGAGCAGGTAATAGGCGATGCGCTGGGCCGACTTGGGACCAATGCCCGGCAAACGACCCAGCTCATCGAGCAGTTTTTGCAGACTGTGATTCGCACTCATATATATGTGTGTCTTAGAACGGCATGCCCGGGATGTTGAGACCGCCGGTGATGGCGCCCATCTGCTTGTTGGCAAGCTCGTTGACGCCGCGGACGGCCTCGTTGACGGCAGCCATGATCATGTCCTGCAGCATATCGACATCCTCGGGATCGAGCGCATCGGGGTCAATAGTGAGGTTGACGAGCTCCATCTCGCCGTTGACAGTCACCTTGACCATGCCGCCGCCGGCAGAGGCGTCGACGGTCTGGGACTTGAGGTTCTCCTGCGCAGCAGCAAGCTGCTCCTGCATCTTGCGAGCCTGCTTCATCATCTGCTGCATGTTCATACCGGCCATAACGGCTCCTTTACGTGCGGCCGCGCGACAAGCTGCAAGGGCAGCCGAGACGCGGCGGGACTTTCAAACTCAAAAATCGTACCACGGCGCGGGGCAAGCGAGCGGGGCGGACACGCTCCCTCAGTCGATATACATGTTCTGAGTGCAGACTGCACCCAATGATTATGCAAAGTTGCATAATTCGCATCTGCATAATATTGAAAGCTAAATCTTGTAGAGCCGGAATCCGGCATTTAATGCGTACCACTAAATGGCTAAATGCCGAGCCACTACTCGAGGTGGCGCTCATGACGGTGGGGTATAATTTGATTGCCATAGATAGCAATTTGGAGGTGCCCCATGAATGCCCCCGACGTGCTCCAAAACATCCGCTCAAAACACCCCGTTGCATATGTGGTTCTCTATCTCTTTGTCGGCTGGATATTGCTGGTTCTCATCACCCATACCATAGCCTTTGGAGCAGAACTGCTGATAGCCGGCTCGGACCAGCCCGTCGTCAAATGGGAGACGACCGATGAGTGCACCGACGGAACCCGAACCGTTTACTACAACAGTCCGTCCCTCTACCAAGAGTTCAGGGTCAAGATAAAGGACTCCAAGATTGTCGATGCCGAACTAGGCGTTTTCTCGACAATCGGAGCAACCGTCAGCGCCGAACAAGTCGAGCACACGGACAGCCATGCGACGTATCGTATCGACCTCAGCATCCTAGGCCGACCGTCACGTACCTGTCTGCTCGAATGCGATATACGCGGCACCACACTACACATGTCCGAAATACAGATGCGCCCGGACAAAGAGATCTCTTCTTGAGCAGTATACCCGCCCGTACAGCTACTCCACCGGTTTGAAGATGGTGGCCTGACCGAAGACGCTGCGGATGAGGGCTTTGGCCTCGTCCTCGGTCTGCGGGATGCTCGGGGCTGCGCCCTGGTGGCCGAAGGGGCTGCCCGCACCGGGGTTGGACTCCCAGGGAGCCGCGGGGGCGTCGTCGCTTGCAGGGGCAGGTGCCGCGGCTGCGGAGGCCACTGCGGCGGGCTTGGACGCCGGAACCGCGCCGGGCACGTCGAACGGAGGCAGATCGTCCCCGCCGGCATCGGCAGCAAAGCCGCCGACCATGGCGTCGTCGTAGGGCACCTGCTCGGATTCCCACGGCGCGGACTGCGCGACAGGCTGA
>URYA01000034.1 GCA_900551975.1 uncultured Collinsella sp.
CATCCATACGGCAAGCTGGGTGGCGGCGCGGGCGCGATCGGGTGAAAGATGGTAACCGCCAAACGACGTGGTGGTGGGATATCCGTGACAAACGATTGCCGCGAACTCGTCGTCGAGCCACACCCAGCCTTGATCAAAGTTGAGCCATGGGCCGCCCGGTTTGGTGGGGCCGGGGCGCTCCTGGTTCATGCAGTAGGCAATCGAGGTGTCTTGAGCTTCATACTTGCCGATGAAGAAGGGTCCACAATCATCGCTAATAGTGCGGAAGCCGAGCTGGTCGTAGCCATCGACGGCAAATGCGGCTCCCGGTGCCAGGCAGCCGAAAAGCAGGAAGAGGAGCAGGAGCAGCGGACCTGTTGCGATTGCGCTGTGGACAGAGTGCGTGGGTGCGTTGGACATGGCTGCTCCTTATCCCTCGTGCGTCGCACGGGGAGGCTGCGACGCGTAGGATGAGGCTACCCCCGAGGTTCATGCGGGTAAGTACCGGAGCCTGACCAAAAGCTTGCCCAATTCCTGACAAATTGAGCTCAAATATAACAATCAAGCAAAAGTGCAGGTAGAAGATAAGGGGAACAGGAAGTCAAAGGTCCTCGTCTCCACAATTGACGCGATTTTCAAACGAATCTCCACAGCTAAAACAAGCATCGCCACCCTTGTATCGAACAAGACAACCGCGTTATACTAGCCAACACACAAGCGGGCATCGCCAAGTGGTAAGGCATCAGCTTCCCAAGCTGACACTCGCGGGTTCGAGTCCCGTTGCCCGCTCCAGTTAAGAGCACAAGCACGGCACCATCACGGCGCCGTGCTTTTTTCAATAAAGTGCCGGGACTCGAACCCGACAGGGTGCGAGCGTTAAGCAAACGCGAAGCGTTTGTAGCGAGCAGGCGAAGGCGCCGACAGGCGCCTGAAGCCGGTGCGGATTTGCGAAGCAAATACGCGGACGTCCCGTTGCCCGCTCCACCGGGCACGGGAGACATGGGGACGGCCAATTCAACAAAGTCTTCCCCTTCGGCTTCGTGAGGCTGAGGGGCTCGCCTGAAGCCGGTGGGGATTTGCGAAGCAAATACGCGGACGTCCCGTTGCCCGCTCCAATTCCAAAATGTTAGGTTAATGCCTGCTGCCCATACTTGCACCTGCGCACGGTACAATGGTTGGGTTACGACCAACGTGCCAATAACCAAAAAGGAGCCGCTATGATCGATCGCTATACCCGCCCGGAGATGGGACACATTTTCTCCCTCGAGAACAAGTACGCCATTTGGCAGGAGATCGAGGTCTTGGCCTGCGAGGCCCAGGCGGAGCTCGGCAAGATCGGTATTTCCAAAGACGAGGCCCAGTGGATCCGCGACCATGCCAACTTTGAGAAGGCGAAGGTCGATGAGATCGAGGAAGTCACGCGCCACGACGTCATTGCCTTCCTGACCAACATGAAGGAATACATCGATGCCGATGTTCCCGAGGGCGACCCCAAGCCCAGCCGCTGGGTTCACTATGGCATGACCAGCTCCGATCTGGGCGACACGGCCCTGTGCTACCAGCTCACCCAGGCCTGCGACCTGATCATCGAGGACGTCAAGAAACTCGGCGAGATCTGCAAGCGTCGTGCCTTCGAGGAGCGCAACACGCTCTGCGCCGGCCGTACTCATGGCATCCACGCCGAGCCGATGACCTTCGGCATGAAGTTTGGCTCTTGGGCCTGGGAGCTCAAGCGCGATCTGGATCGTCTTGAGGATGCCCGCAAGAACGTTGCCTTTGGTGCCATCTCGGGCGCTGTCGGCACGTACAGCTCCATCGAGCCGTTTGTCGAGGAATATGTCTGCGAGCACCTGGGCCTGGTTCACGACCCGCTGTCCACGCAGGTTATCAGCCGCGATCATCACGCCTACCTCGCCGGCGTTCTTGCCACCACCGCGGCCACCTGTGAGCGCATCGCTACCGAGGTCCGCAATCTGCAGAAGACCGATACACTTGAGGCCGAGGAACCGTTCCGTAAGGGTCAAAAGGGCAGCTCCGCCATGCCGCACAAGCGCAACCCCATCACCATGGAGAAGGTCTGCGGCCTGTCGCGCGTCGTGAAGGCCAACGCGCAGGTTGCCTTCGACAACGTCGCCCTGTGGCACGAGCGTGACATTTCGCACTCCTCTGCCGAGCGCGTCGCCCAGGCCGATAGCTTCATCGCGCTCGACCACATGTTCCAGTGCCTCATCCGCGTTATCGACGGCCTGCAGCTGTATCCCGCTCGCATGATGGCCAACCTCAACAAGACGCGCGGCCTCATCTTCTCCTCCAAGGTGCTGCTCGCCCTCATCGACACGGGCATCACCCGCGAGGACGCGTACGCCATTGTGCAGGAGAACGCCATGGCAACCTGGCACGAGGTGCAGGATTGCGTCTCCGGCCCCACCTTTAAGGAGCGTCTCGAGGCCGATCCGCGCTGCACCGTCAGCCAGGAGAAGCTCGACGAGATCTTTGATCCGTGGGACTTCCTCACTCGTATCGACACAGTCTTTGATCGTCTGGAGCAGCTGAGCTTCGAGTAGGTTCGGGCATAACGTTAGCTTTTTAGGGCGCTTTGCTGGTAATGTGTGTTGCCGGCAAAGCGCCTCGTTGCATTTAGAAAGACGGGGATAATAGTCGTCTCGAATAACATTCTGAGAGGGGATCGCATGATTTCGTTTGATTACAAGCCTCAGGGCGTGTGCGCTCGCAATATCCACCTTAATCTTTCCGATGACGGCAGCAAAGTGCTGGGTGTCGAGTTTACCGGTGGCTGCGACGGCAATCTCAAGGCCATTTCCAAGCTGGTTGAGGGCGCTCCCGCCGACCGTGTGGTCGAAGTGCTCGCCGGCAACACTTGTGGCATGAAGAAGACCTCCTGTGCTGATCAGCTCACGCGCGCCATCGAAGCCGCTCGTGCCGAGATTGCCTAATGGGTATCGTCGACCGATTTAAAAATGGAATAACGCGTCGGGGCTTTGTGCTGGGCGGTGCCGCGGCGGGCGCGGCCACGCTGCTAGCGGGGTGCTCGTCAAAGACGGGCACCAGCGACGATGCCGCCGGTGAGCCGCAAGTCATCAAGGACGATTCCAAGATTGTCTCGATTACAGATGAGTATGAGGCTGTCGACATAGATCTTGAGCCGACCGCCTCGTGGACGCTGCCGCTTGGCACGCTGCTGTACTACTGCGACGGTGACGTATCTGCCGCAATGATGGCGCCCGCCTCGGCCCAACATGCCAATACGCTCGGTGTGCTCAGTTTGAGTGATGGCTCACTGACGACGCTGGTCGAAGACCCCGTCGAGGGAACAGGCTATGCGTTTTATGATGTTCGCGCGACCGATAACGTGTTTGCGTGGATTGAGATGAACTACGCGAACTCTGCGTGGAAACTCTACGCTCAGGTGCTGTCGGGTGCATCGCGTACGGGTGATGCTGTCGAGCTCGATCGCGGCGGCAAGGATTACAACCCGCCGCTCTTTACCGCGTATGGATCATCGGTTATCTGGTACAAAATGCCAGCGTCTGGAGGTTCTAAGACCGGCAGCGATTCGTATTGCTACCGCCAGTCGCTCGACGAGTCCAAGCCCGAGACTATTTGGAAGTCGACGGGTCGTTTTGCATCGGCACCGCGCGTGAGCGACGGCATCCTGACCATCACGCCGCGCGTGCGCAACGACGAGGGCGTCTACTACGGCATGACCGCGATTGATTTGGACGACGGCAACAATACCAAGAGAGCCCAGCTTGTGTTGCCTTCCTCGGTGTCTCCTTTCGAGGCCGTCTATATGGGCGACAGGTTTGTCTTTTCCATCGAGGCGACGTATAGCGGCGTCGGTAGCCTAGGCAACATGGGCACTTATATCGGTAACGAGGGCGGCCCGTATCTCTTTTTGTCGCGTGAACCGCTCGCATGCGCCGCGGGAAAAAAGAATAAGTTCCTAGTCAAGGTCCAGTCGTCCCATTTTCTGATCGACACGTCGGCAAAGACCTATGGGTCGCTGCTGTCTCCCGATCGTGCCCTTGAGTATGGCGATTATCCTGCTACGGCGGGCAAATCTGATACGTTCCTGACGTACGCCACGGTTCGAAACAGCCAAGGCGTTCCCGAGACGGTCGCCGCCCGCCTGTTCTCTCTTTAGTTTACGAGGGGTTAAAAAGGCGCCGACAGGGGAATAAGCGCCTTGTAACTATGAGTACCGCCTGCCGAGCTGTCGCGTCCATGCGATACCCGGTGGGCTCAGGTGCGTTAAAATGGGCTTGTTCTTAGCTAATTGAGACAGGGGGGCCGTGTTATGGCTTCAGATGCAAAAAAGATTCTGCTGGTCGAGGATGAGAAGGCAATCCGTGACGCCGTCGCTGCCTATCTCGAGCGCGAAGGCTACTGGGTTGTGGGCGTCGGCGACGGCCAGTCCGCGATCGAGGAGTTCGAGAAGCATCAGTTCGACCTGGTCGTGCTCGACCTTATGCTCCCCAAGATCCCCGGCGAGCGCGTTTGCCGCACCATTCGCGATACCTCGGATGTCCCCATCATCATGCTGACGGCTAAGGGCGAGATCGAGGACCGTATTATCGGTCTTGAGCTCGGCGCCGACGACTATCTGATTAAGCCGTTCTCGCCGCGCGAGCTCGTCGCCCGCGTTCGCGCTCTGTTCCGCCGTGCCCATCAGGCCGACGAGCCCGCCGTCGAGGTACTCGACTTCGGCGATCTGGTCATCGATATCTCGGGCCACAAGATCTTGGTCGAGGGCAAGGAAGTCGATCTGACGGCTTCCGAGTTCAAGCTGCTCACCACGCTTGCCCGCCATCCCGGCCGTGTGTATAACCGTATGGAGCTGGTCGAGAAAGTGCTCGGGTATGACTTTGAGGGCTATGAGCGCACCATCGATAGCCACGTGAAGAATCTTCGCGCCAAGCTGGGCGATGATCCCAAGAAGCCCAAGTGGCTCTACACCGTCCATGGTGTCGGCTATCGCTTCGAGGCTCCGGCCAAGACCGATAAGTCGGACGAGAAATAGGGAAATCACATATGACACCTGCGCGCTTTGAAATCGGACAAAAGCACAAGCAGGAGAGCGAGGCGGGTTCCAAGGCTAGTTGGAACACGCCTCGTTCCGATTCACGGCCAACGATGAGCTATCCCTCGCGCATGGCACTTGCTTTTGCTCTGACATCGCTCATGACAGTATTGGTGCTGGTGGGCGTTGTCTCTGTTGTGTGGGGCACGGTCTTTTCGGATTACACACGCTCCAATATCGTCGAAATCGCAAATTCCGCTGCCGAGAAGTTGGCGACTTCATATGAGGAAAACGGCTCTTGGACCGCGGGAGAACTGCGCACGGTCGCAACGTCGAGTTTGGTTTCCGACGATCTGGGCATGCAGGTCGTCAATAAAAAGGGCGTGATCGTTTATGACGATTCCTGGCCCTCGGCAAGCGCCACCGCCGATGTACGCGAAAACCAGGCTACGACCGACGACACGCACGACAAGAGGGCATCGCATAGCCCAGTCTCGTCTGCTCCAACCGACTCCGATAGTGTTGCTAACGTCGAGATTGTAACGTCTTCCGGCGAGCATGTCGGACAGGTAAAGCTGTGGGCCATCGGCTCCGACGCTCTGCTCACCAAGGCGGACTCTGCGTTTAGGGAGAAGACCTTTAACGCCATGGCCCTCGCCGCGGTTGTTGCAATCTGCATTTCGGTCGTTATCGGATCGCTCGTGTCGCGCATGCTCACCAAGCCGATTCATCGCATCACCAGTACCGCAAAGCAAATCCGTGACGGCGACCTGTCGGCTCGCACGGGACTGCGCGGTGATGACGAGATCGATCAGCTGGGTGAGACCTTCGATGAGATGGCCACTTCGCTCGAGAAGGATATGAAACACGAGAAGCGCCTGACCTCAGACGTTGCACACGAGCTTCGCACGCCGCTTATGGCCATGCTCGCAACGGTCGAGGCCATGCAGGATGGCGTGTATCCCACCGACGATGAGCATTTGGAGACTGTTGCTTCCGAGACGCGTCGCCTGGCTCGTCTGGTGCAGCAGATGCTCGACCTGTCGCGCATGGAAAACAGCACGGCTCCGCTCAACCTTGAGCCGGTGGACATGGTTCCTTTCGTGCGTTCCATCGTTAATGCCCAGGAGCGCCTGTTTGTCGACCGCGATCTGCGCCTGCGTTTTGCGGACGAGACCCAGGGTCACGACGATGTCGTCGAGGCCGATCCCGACATGATCACGCAATGTGTTATCAACCTCATGAGCAACGCCATGCGCTACACCCCCGAGGGCGGTTGGGTCGTGGTGTCGGTGCTCAGTGACCGCAAGCACGTCAGCATTGCCGTTTCTGATACTGGCATCGGTATTGCCAAGGACGATTTGTCGCGCATCTTCGGGCGGTTTTGGCGCGCCGATGCCAGCCGCGCCCGCGAAGCTGGCGGCCTGGGCGTTGGCCTCGCCGTGACCAAGCAGATCGTCGAGCGTCACCATGGCTACATATCCGTGGAGTCGGAGCTTGGAAAGGGTACGACTTTTACAATTCATCTGCCCCGCGAGCACACGGCAGACGCGGCATCTACTACAATGGAGCACTAGCTTTTCGCTATTCGGTGAAGGAGGGGCCGCGTCCCTGCCGCTCCGAGTTTGCGAAAACATGCGGGAAAGAACCCGCATTTCTGTCGTATTTAGGTAAGGAGTGACTCACGTGACAACGATGGAGCGTCGTCCGGATTCCCGTGGCAAGGTTCGTGATATTTACGATGCCGGTGAAAACCTGCTGATGGTCGCCACCGACCGCATTTCTGCGTTCGACTTCATTCTTCCCGACGAGATTCCGTTTAAGGGAGAGGTACTCAATCGCATCTCGGCATTCTGGTTCGATAAGTTTGCCGACATCGTCCCCAACCATCTCGTTTCCATCGACCCGGCGGATTTCCCCGAGGAGTTTGCTGAGTATCGTGACTACCTCGCTGGCCGCGCCATGCTGGTTAAGAAGGCCCAGACGATTCCTATCGAGTGCATCGTCCGCGGCTATCTGACCGGTTCGGGCAAGAAGACCTACGACGAGAACGGCACCGTCTGCGGCATCCAGCTGCCTGAGGGCCTGACCGAGGCTTCCAAGCTTCCTGAGCCGCTGTTCACGCCGTCCACGAAGGCCGAGATCGGTGACCACGACGAGAACATCTCGTTCGAGCGTTGCTGCGAGATCGTGGGCGAGGACATCGCCACGCAGATTCGTGACCTTTCCCTCAAGATCTACAAGGCCGCTGCCGAGTACGCCGCGACCCGTGGCATCATCATTGCCGACACCAAGTTCGAGTTTGGTGTTATTGATGGCAAGGTCACGCTGATCGACGAGTGCCTCACGCCCGACTCCAGCCGTTTCTGGCCTGCTGCCAGCTACGAGGAGGGCAAGATCCAGCCTAGCTACGACAAGCAATTCGTCCGCAATTGGCTCAAGGCCAACTGGGATATGACGGGGGAGACCCCGCACCTGCCCGCCGAGGTCATCGATGGCACGTCCGAGCGCTATCGCGAGGCCTTCCAGATCATCACGGGCTCCCAGTTCACAAGCATGAAGGAGAACGCATAAGTGAGTACCCGTAGCGCCACGAACAAGCGCACGCAATCCCGCGAGGTTACCGGGGTTGCGCGCAAGTCCGCCGCATCCGCCAAGCCCGCTCGTCAGGCAGCAAGCTCTGTTCACGTCGTGCCGGCTTCATCCAAGGCACGCCGCAAAGAGCTCGAGAAGGGCGAGAACCTCGAGGGCCTCTCTAAAGAGGAGAAGCGCGCCCGCAAGGCTAAGCAGCGCGCCAAGGAGGACCGCATCTATACGGTGTCGAATATCCTCCTCAAGCAGGACGAGGACTACACCAAGCGCCGTCGCATCTGGTGGATTGTGCTCGCCATTGGCATGGTGCTCGTCGTGGCAATTTGGGCCTCGCTGTACTTCGCTCCCGCTGGCATGGTGTCCAGCCCCGTCCAGATGGTCGGTATTGTTTTGTCCTACGTCGTCATTCTGGGTGACTTTATCTACGACTTCGTTCGTATTCGTCCCCTGCGCAACATGTACCGCGCGCAGGCCGAGGGCATGTCCGAGAACAAGCTCAACGCTCTTATCGAGCGTTCGGCTGCCGAGGAGGACAAGAAGGACTCCAAGAAGAAGTAGCGTTTGCATACATACTTATCGCTAAGATATAAGGCGCGTCGTTTTTGCGGCGCGCCTTTTTACTGTTCTATAGATAGATGGAGTGGCACATGATTCGAGCTGCCCTGACGGTCGAAGAGGCTCTGGAGGGCATGAAGGCCCTGGAGCCCAAGATTAAAAACTACGCGCGCCTGGTCGTCCGCAAGGGCGTAAACGTCAAGCCCGGCCAGGAGGTCGTCGTTCAGTCTCCGGTCGAGTGCGCGCCGTTTGCGCGCGTGGTGGTCGCGGAGGCCTATGCTGCCGGCGCCGGCCACGTGACGGTCATTTGGGCCGATGATGCCGTGACGAGGCTTACGTACGAGCATGTCGAGAAAAGCTATTTTGAGCAGACGCCCGAGTGGAAGCGCATGCAGCTGGATTCCTTGGCCCAGGATGGTGCCTGCTTTGTCTTTATCGAGGGTGCGGATCCTGCGGCCCTCAAGGGCATCGATCCAGCCAAGCCGGCCGCGGCATCAAAGGCGAGGAATACGCAGTGCAAAGTTTTCCGCCGTGGACTGGATTACAACATCAATCCGTGGTGCATCGCCGGCGCTCCGGTCGTGGCTTGGGCGCACGAGGTGTTCCCAGGAGACGCCGATGAGGTTGCAATCTATAAGCTGTGGAATGCGATTCTGCACACCGCGCGCGCCGATGGCCAGGACCCAGAGAGCGACTGGGAACTCCATGACGCCGCATTCGAAAAGAACCTGCGTTTCCTGAACGACAATCGTTTCGACTACCTGCATTACACCGCGGCAAATGGAACCGATCTGACGATTGGCATGACGAAAGGTCACGAGTGGGCCGGCGGCAAGGGCAAGACGCCCGATGGGCACCCCTTCTTCCCCAACATTCCCACCGAGGAAGTCTTCACTTCGCCCGATCGCATGCGCGCCGACGGTATCGTGTACTCTGCCATGCCGCTCATCCACCACGGCAATAAGGTCGACGATTTTTGGATTAAGTTCGAGGGCGGCCGCGTGGTGGACTACGACGCCCGCGTGGGCAAGGCAACGCTCGCAAGTATCATCGATACTGACGAGGGCGCTGCTCACCTGGGAGAAGTCGCGCTCATTTCCAAGAACACGCCGATCCGCGAAAGTGGTGTTCTGTTCTACGATACGCTCTATGACGAGAACGCTAGCTGCCATCTCGCGCTAGGTGTCGGTTTCCCCGAATGCATCGAGGGTGGGTACGACATGTCCAAGGAGGAGCTCCTGGAGCATGGTGTTAACGTCTCGAGCACGCACGTCGATTTTATGATCGGCACGGACGACATCGATATTACGGGCATTACGCCTGATGGACGTGAAGTTGTGATTTTCCAGAACGGCCAATGGAGTTGGGAATAG
Source organism: uncultured Collinsella sp. (assembly GCA_900551975.1). Lineage (GTDB taxonomy): Bacteria > Actinomycetota > Coriobacteriia > Coriobacteriales > Coriobacteriaceae > Collinsella. The sequence goes on from URYA01000034.1 coordinate 9,541, forward strand.
TCCCAGACCGTGGTACAATGCCACCCGCGGGCCGTTAGCTCAGCTGGCAGAGCAGGGGACTTTTAATCCCAAGGTCCAGGGTTCGAACCCCTGACGGCCCACCATAGAAAAGAAAAGCGACTGGCGGATGCCGGCCGCTTTTTTGTTGCCGCGGCATGGGTTCGAACCCGAAAGGGCGCGGAGCTGAGTAAACGCGCGAGCGTTTGCCAGCGCAGCGCGCAAGGCGCGAAAGCGCCGCAGCGGCCGCCTGCGGAGCAGGTTGAACCCCTGACGACCCACCATAGAATGGAAAGCGATCGACTCCGGTTGATCGCTTTCTTGTTGCCGGTGCATGGGTTCGAACCCGAACTTCTCTATATATAAGAACGCTTGGCGAACAAAACCTGCCTTTTACCGACGGGAAACAAATAGCCGATGCTTTTGGAGTAAAGTGGCGCTCCAGAGATGACCGATGCCTTAACACCTATAAACCAGCTGGTCATCGCCAATATCAGAAGCCAATGCTTCAGTTTTAACCCCAGTGATGCGACTGAGGGACCTATTCATTTGTGAACAAAATATGGAGTGCGCGATTCCCGCCCCCGGGGCCCCTCCGGTCTGGCAATATATCTCCTTGCCGCGCGGCCCGGTCGAACCGGATGAGCCGCAAAGCGTGCACCTTGAGAACCGGATACTGCGAGGATGGACACTTCAAGTGTCGCATCCGGGCAGACATCGAACCATTTGAAATGGTCTAACTTGGATTTGTTTTTCGCAAGGCCGCCGAGAGGCGGCCCCGAGAAATTCCTTTTCCTATACTAGAACCATATGAATCGAACGGAACCGATCAGCGATGAACTGAGAGGACCGGACGGGCTCGAAGCCCATATATTTTGGACGGAGAGTTCGATCCTGGCTCAGGATGAACGCTGGCGGCGCGCCTAACACATGCAAGTCGAACGGCACCCCTCTTCGGAGGGAAGCGAGTGGCGAACGGCTGAGTAACACGTGGAGAACCTGCCCCCTCCCCCGGGATAGCCGCCCGAAAGGACGGGTAATACCGGATACCCCGGGGTGCCGCATGGCACCCCGGCTAAAGCCCCGACGGGAGGGGATGGCTCCGCGGCCCATCAGGTAGACGGCGGGGTGACGGCCCACCGTGCCGACAACGGGTAGCCGGGTTGAGAGACCGACCGGCCAGATTGGGACTGAGACACGGCCCAGACTCCTACGGGAGGCAGCAGTGGGGAATCTTGCGCAATGGGGGGAACCCTGACGCAGCGACGCCGCGTGCGGGACGGAGGCCTTCGGGTCGTAAACCGCTTTCAGCAGGGAAGAGTCAAGACTGTACCTGCAGAAGAAGCCCCGGCTAACTACGTGCCAGCAGCCGCGGTAATACGTAGGGGGCGAGCGTTATCCGGATTCATTGGGCGTAAAGCGCGCGTAGGCGGCCCGGCAGGCCGGGGGTCGAAGCGGGGGGCTCAACCCCCCGAAGCCCCCGGAACCTCCGCGGCTTGGGTCCGGTAGGGGAGGGTGGAACACCCGGTGTAGCGGTGGAATGCGCAGATATCGGGTGGAACACCGGTGGCGAAGGCGGCCCTCTGGGCCGAGACCGACGCTGAGGCGCGAAAGCTGGGGGAGCGAACAGGATTAGATACCCTGGTAGTCCCAGCCGTAAACGATGGACGCTAGGTGTGGGGGGACGATCCCCCCGTGCCGCAGCCAACGCATTAAGCGTCCCGCCTGGGGAGTACGGCCGCAAGGCTAAAACTCAAAGGAATTGACGGGGGCCCGCACAAGCAGCGGAGCATGTGGCTTAATTCGAAGCAACGCGAAGAACCTTACCAGGGCTTGACATATGGGTGAAGCGGGGGAGACCCCGTGGCCGAGAGGAGCCCATACAGGTGGTGCATGGCTGTCGTCAGCTCGTGTCGTGAGATGTTGGGTTAAGTCCCGCAACGAG
>URYA01000035.1 GCA_900551975.1 uncultured Collinsella sp.
GGGCAGGCGATGCTGCAGGGGTGCCCGCTACTCTGCGTCCTTCATGGGCGGCATGGGCTTCCAGTTGGGGTCCTTGATGATCTTGCGGGCGTCTTTCATGCCGCGGCGCAGCGCCGGGATGCCGGTCTTAAAGCATTTGTCGACCGCCACCAGACGAATGAACTCCTTGCAGAAGGTCGCGGCGTTACCCAGACGGAACAGGATGGGATGGTAATCGCCGTAGATCTGCATGTAGCGGGCCAAAAAGCCGCGATTGCGCATGATGTAGTAGCGGTTGGTGTCGCTCGTGGAGTTGAGCTGGCGCTTGCCGGCGATATCCCAGTTAGAGACGGCGCGGGCGCGCTTGAGCACCACGTCGGCAACCACGGCGGCGGGGAAATGCTGGCTGGCAACATAGCCGTAGCAGGCATCGTCGCCGTAGATGAAAAAGCGCGCATCGGGCAGGCCGATCTTGTCGACTACGCGTCGCGAGAACATGCCGCCCTCAAAGCACAGCTGGTTCATGGCACGGTAGCCCTCGGGGCCCAAGTCCCACTTGGCGATGGGGTTAGGGATGCCGAGTGAAAGGATGAGCTGGTACTGCCAAAAGAAGGCGCCACCGTCGAAGTCCAGGCGCGAACCCTGGATGACATCGTAGCGGTCAGTCCACTTGGCAAGACGCTCGATGCCTTCGGGGATGACGAGCACGTCGTCGTCCATCACCCAGAACCATTGGGCGCCAAGGTCGTAGGCGCATTTAGTGCCGGCGGAGAAGCCGCCCGCACCGCCGCCGTTTTCGAGCTGCGGGGCGTAGATGACACGGTCGGTGCCGCCCTTTGCGTCGGGCTGCTCGGTGTCGATGCCCCACAGGTTGGCCAAGCGCTCGTTAAATGCGGCGCACATGGCCTCGGTCTCGCGCGAATTTTCGTTATCGACAATCACGATGCGCCAGGGCGTTGCCGTGAGCTCGGTCATAGAGTCGAACAAGTTGGCCAGGAGTTCCTGGCGCTTGTACGTAACGACGACGATGGCGAGCTTATCGATGGGAGCGGGAAGGGTTGAAGGCATGGGGCAATATATCCTTTCACGCGCGGCGCGCATGCGCTGCACGGAAGCTATCGAATACGTCCTTGGGACTGTCCTATTGTAAAGGCTTGGCGCACCTTGACGGCAAGCTTTGAATAAAACGCAGGAACCTGCCACGGGTGTAGCGGCTTTAGCGCCTGACGGCAGCGTGTCTATTGCCGCTTGAGCTTGCGAGCGATAAGGCTTCTAGCTGCATCGATGATAAGAAGTGCCAGAGCAAAGATGATGCTAATGACGGTACCCGTGACGATACATATGGCTGCCGGGCTGTTTTGGCTGACCAGTATGTTTGCGAGCAACGTATTGAAGACGGGACGCCAGAGGCTACTGGTGAGCGACTGCATCACATAGAAACCGAGCGTGGCGGTCGATAAGGTGACGATGATACTTGCAGTCCGCGGATTGCCTGAGGTACTGTGTCGGGTTGCCGCAAAGAGCAGGGAGGCGGCAGCGAGGGCAAACGAGATCAGCGAGGTTGATTTGTAGGAGAGGACTGCCATTGCTGTGAGGTTGCCGGTGAAGGAGAGTTCGCCTTCCAGGATGATGTTGAGCACCAAAACCGTTACGAGCGAGCGCGTGCCCAAGGCGCCCGCCCTGTCCGAATCCATGGCGTCGGTTACGTCGCGGAGCAGTCCGCCGATCAAAAACGCGATAGCGTACGTGACGGCGCTCGTGAACTTCTGGAGCCAAGAAAACTCGCCGGCGCTTGTCGCACTCATGGCGGCTAAATACCCGTTAACAACAAATGCGAGGATGCCAACGGCGATGACCGTTGCCGTGTAGCTCTTCTGGGAGAGTCGACTCTTAGCCAGTCCAAACCATGGCGCCATGAAGACCGTGGCGGCATAGACCCAGATAAACTCAAGGCCTAGCGTGTACCAGTAGTGCGTGTTGAGGGTAACATCGGGAATGGGGGAGACGACCGTGGACCATGCGAGCGCCAAGAGGCAATAAAACGTAGTGGGCAAGATGACCTTGCCGAGGCGCTGCGCCGTCCGTTGCATTTGCGACTTCCACGTTGCTCCACCGTCCCAAGCACGCGCGGCCGAAGCGATGAGAAAATAGCCCGAGATCATAAAGAAGACCTCGTTGGCCCAGCAGCCCAGCAAGTTAATAAAACCGAGCACGCCGGAATAGGGGAACATCGCAAGTGGGGCATATTCCACGGCGCCGACACAGGCTGCCTGGAAGGCCCACTGAAAGGTGTGAAATATGGCGATTCCAGCGACCGCGACCAAGCGCAGGGCTTCGATGGATATGTTGCGTGCGGCTTTAGGCTGCATGGCGTCCTTTCGTAGGTTGGGCTCCATAGATTATATAAACGCCCGCTGGCGCGCTGACCCTTTGATACCATGAAACGACAGGTATTTCCTAAGGAGCACATTTGTCTACTAACGCCTCTGGCAGCCCTGTTCTGTCGCTGCTTATTCCCATTTACAATGTTCAGCGCTACCTGCGCGAGTGTCTCGATTCCGCCCTGGCGCAGACGCTCAAGGACATTGAGATCATCTGTATCAACGACGGGTCGACCGACAACTCGCCCGCGATTATCCGCGAGTATATGGAGCGCGATGGGCGCGTCAAGATGATCGACAAGGCTAACAGCGGCTACGGCGACTCGATGAACCACGGCCTGGAGATGGCGCGTGGCAAGTACGTTGGCATCTTGGAGTCCGATGACTTTATGGCGCCCGACGCACTCGAAAAGCTTGTCTCGGCCGCCGATAGCAATAGTGCCGACTTTGCGAAGGCGAACTTTGATTTCTACTGGTCTAAGCCCGAGGAGCGCCGTTCGCTGCACGAGATGTTTAAAGCCAAGGACTGCGGTAAGCCGGTGCACCCGAGCGATACGACGCAGTTCTTTAAGCAAAAGCCGTCGATTTGGTCGGCCGTGTACCGTCGCGATTTTCTTGAGCGCAACGGCATTAAGTTCCTGCCGACTCCGGGGGCATCCTTTCAGGACACGTCATTCGCCTTTAAGGTGATCGCGTGCGCCGATAAGGCTGTTTACCTACATGATGCCGTGTTGTCGTATCGCCAGGACAACGAGAATTCCTCGGTCAATTCTTCGGCTAAGGTCTTTTGCGTCAATACCGAGTATGCCGAGATTGAGCGTTGGATTCGAGAGGATTATGCCCGTGACCACGCAAGTGATGACGTCGCGCGCATGCTCAAGTTCAATCAACTCATTAAGTACGATTCGTATATGTGGAACTACGTGCGCCTGGCGCCTAAGTTCTATAAGGAGTTCCTGGTTCAAATGGCCAAGGAGTTCCAAGCGGCCTTGGACGCGGGGGAGTTTTCGCTCGACGACCTCAAGCCGTGGAAGCGCGCAAATCTCGCTGCTATCCTCAAAGATCCTGAGGGCTGGGTTGACGAGCATCCGAGCTTTGCGACGGATGGTGCCTTGGGGCGTGCTAAGTATTACGCCTCGGTTGGAGGCCCAGGCGTGGTCGCCGCTTTCCTCATCGAATCGCTGAGGGGGTAGGCCGGCATGGGAGAGGCCTCGTGTCCTAAAGCTACCATTGTCGTCCCCGTTTACAACTCTGCGCGCTCCATTCAGCGATGCCTCGATTCGCTGTTGGCCCAGTCTGAGCGTTCGATTCAGGTTGTCTGCGTCAACGACGGTTCGACTGATGATTCGTTGAACGCGTTGCGCCAGATTGCGCAGGCCGACGATCGCGTACTGGTGATTGACCAGGAAAACGCGGGCGTCTCGTGTGCTCGAAATGCCGGCATCGATGCCGCCGTGGGCGGGACCGTCTTTTTTGTGGACGCCGACGATTACATCGATGCGCAGACGGTCGAGCGCGTGCTGCATACCATGGAGTCTGCAGATGCCGAGGCCGCCGTTTTTGGCGGCGTCTGTGAACCTGCCGATGCTGCCCCCAAACGCGTCCAGCAACTCATGAGTCCCAAAGCTGGTATCTTTGGCGCCCGTGATCCCCAACTGCTGTTCCATTCGAATGCGCAGCCCTATGCCTGCCGTGCGGCTTTTTCGCGCGAGCTGCTCAATCGCGAAGGCATTCGCTTCGCCCCCGGTTTGGCTTTGGGCGAGGACGTCGTCTTCCAATTTGCGGCTTATGCGCTTGCCCGCAAGACCATCGTCATGCCAGACAAGTTCTACCACTACGTGATGGAGAGCGAATCCGCGACGCACGAGTTCAACAGTGACGAGGCTCGCGCCAAAAAGCTTGACGCCCACATGAGGATGCTCGAGGAGGTCTTGGAGGACTGGGCGGCCTACGGTCTTTTGGACCTGTGTCCCGGCGAGCTGATCACCTGGTTCTTGGACCTTATCGTGTTTGATTTGGCGCGCTTGGATTCCGATGACTTCCATCGCGTGGCGGCTCGCGTCAACATGGACCTCACGACGTTTTTGGGAACGGAGTGGGCGGATATGCCTGCTAAGGGCGCCGTTCGCCGTGTTGCCCACAAGCTCGTTGCGGCGACCTCGGGCGTTTCGATGGCAGACGCCACGCTGTTCTATCTTTCGACTCGCGGTCTCAAAGCCTGCCTGGAGCGCTTTATCTAATTCCAAGCGCTGTCGCCCGCCGTAACTCGGCTGCTAAAATAACCCTGTTACACGCTATTCAACAGGAGGTTCTCTTGCAGAACTCTGATACCCCTAAAGTTTCGCTGCTTGTCCCCATTTGCAATGTTGAGCGCTACTTGCGCGAGTGCCTCGATTCCGCCGTGGCGCAGACACTAAAGGCCATCGAGATCATCTGCATCAACGATGGCTCTACCGATAGCTCGGCGGATATCATCCGCGAGTACATGGAGCGCGATGCGCGCGTCAAGATGATCGACAAAGCCAACAGCGGCTACGGCGACTCGATGAACCGCGGTCTGGAGATGGCGCGCGGTGAGTACGTGGGCATCCTTGAGTCCGACGACTTTATGTTTGAGGATTCGCTCCAAAAGCTGGTTGCCAAGGCCGATGCTGAGCATGCCGATGTCGTTAAGGGCGACTTTTACCTGTACTGGTCTGCGCCCAGCGAGCGCCGTGAGCTGTTTGGGATCATCGACGAGTATATGACGGGCGCCGCGTATCGCCCCGTCGATCGCCCGGGCATCTTCTACCGCAAACCTTCCATTTGGTCGGCTATCTATCGGCGCGCGTTCCTCAACGACAATCAGATTCGGTTCCTTCCCACGCCGGGCGCCTCGTATCAGGACGCAGGCTTTAACTTTAAGGTTTGGGCATGCGCCGAGCGTGCAGCGTTTATCGCGGACCCCATTTTGTGCTATCGCCAAGACAACGAGAAGAGCTCAGTTAATTCGCCCAACAAGGTATTTTGCGTGTGCGACGAATACGCCGAGATGCAGCGCTTTTTGGATGAACGTCCCGAGCTCAAGGCTCAGCTCCAGGGCATTTTAATGCGCATGAAGGTCGATACGTACCGTTGGAATGATGAGCGTCTGGTCGATGCGCTGCGTGAACAGTTTTGGAAGAAAGCATCTCCCGAGCTCAAGGCCGATTGGGATGCCGGTCGCTTTGACCTGTCGCTGTTTGATCCGCGTGGCGAGACCGACTTGCGCCTGATGGTCAAATCGCCCCGTGCCTATATCGATTCCCGCTTTGACTTTAAGAAGCCGGGCAAGCTCAATACGTTTAAGCATTACTTTAAGATCGGTGGCCTGCCGCTGGTCTGGCGCGTGCTGACGTATCAGCGCACCTACGGCGACAACCCGCACCCTGATGACGTTCCGGCCGCACAGTAGGAGCGAGTGACTATGGCTACCCCCAAGATTTCCGTTGTCGTTCCCATCTATAAAGTGGAGGAGTGCCTGGCCTGGTGCCTGGACTCCCTGCTTGCGCAGAACATGACCGATTGGGAAGGCGTGCTGGTCAACGATGGCTCGCCGGACGGTTCGCGCGATATTGCGGCCGCTTATTGCGAAAAGGATGCGCGCTTTACGCTGGTCGATAAGGAGAACGGTGGCCTGTCGAGCGCCCGCAATGCGGGCATCGCTGCGTCCACGGCGCCTATCGTTGCGTTTTTGGATTCAGACGACCGTTTTACGCCCGATGCATGCCGCGTGATCGTCGATGCCTTTGAGCGCGAGGGTTGCGACGTGTTGACCTTTGGTGCGAACCCGTATCCGCTGGAGGCGGGGTATCCGTGGCTTAATTATGTGTTGAGCCCGCGCGATGCGTCGTTTGAAGGCTATAGCTCTGACCTGCTGTTTAAGGAGGCGTCTCGTCCTTTTGCGTGGCGCACCGCCTGCAGGCGTGAGTTTTTGCTCAACAACGGAATTAAGTTCGACGAAACCGTTAAGTATGGCGAGGACCAGGTCTTCGATTTTGCCGTGTACGGTCGTTCGCACAAGACCGCGCTTATCTCGAACAAGCTGTATGACTACCGCGTGGCGCGCAAGGGTTCGCTCATGGACACCATGCGCTACGACGACGAGACACGTCTGCTGGAGCACGTGAAGATTTACTCCGCGGTGCTGGCTGACTGGCAGTGCGACGGTCTCGATGCTCAGCACGCCGATGACCTGGCATATTTCCTGTGCGATCTGGTGCTGTACGATGCGCTCAGGTTGTTGGGTTCGGACTGCGGCAAGGCGTTTGCTGCCGTTGCCACGGCACTTGCCGGTTCTGCCGTGGGCAGCGATGCTGCGCTCGCACAATGCGCTCCTTCTGTTGCTGCTATGGTGCGTGCGGCGCTTACCAGCAAGGCCCCCAATGCCCGTGGGTGCAAAAAGCTCATGTTCGATTACGACGTCTTGAGGTTTGGGCGCCTGGGTGCCTGCAAGCGCATGGCAGCGAACGCCCTGGGAAAGCGAGAAGTGTAGATGAGTATCAAGCGTTTGGCACTTTGCCGCAGTCAGGGTCGTCTGTTTGTGCTGCTTCGTTTTGCCGGTCAGGATGTCGCCGCGCTTATTGAACGGGAGGGTTCTCAAGCGTTTGCCCATGCGACGACGAGCGGTTCTCGTGTGCCGTCGCTGGTGCTCCCGGTCGGTCATGGCCGCGTGCTGGCGCTTTGCCCTTCCGTTTTCGATTACGAGCGCGAGCTCGCCGTCTTGGTGCTTCCGTTTTTGGATGGCTCGTCGATGGATGTCGTTTTTGCATCCGGTGGCCAAAGGTTGGGCTCCATTCGCCTCGATAGCCGCGTGGCCAAGCTGGAATCCAAGATTAACTACAAAGCAAAGCCTGCGCTGTGCGCGCTTATCCGCGATGCGCAGCGTGGCGAATGCTGCGGCCGCTACGAGATCGATGCTGTCCGTTATCTTCCGGCCGATTCGGGCGCCGTGTGGCGCTATGAGGTCACATGGGCGGGAGACCCCCAGTGCGCGCCCCAGCTTGAGATACTTGATACGCATATGAATGCCATCGATGTCACGGTTCATATGTTTGAGTCGCAGGTCGACGTGCCTCAGCAGAACGGATGCTGCGTCAATAAAACGTATCTGAGCGTGGAGATGCCCGAGGACATTCGAGATTTTGTCGCGATTGCAACTGATCCTGCGGGTCAGATCCAGAGTGGTTTTTGTGCCATGGATGGCCGCCTGTATAACGGCATGGTCGACGACAGCTGGAATCGCATGAAGGATGCACGTGCGGACGACGCTGCCTATCGCCGTTGGTTTGAGCAACATCGCGCAAAGCCGTGCGACTTGGCGTGCCAGCGCTCCGCTTCCGCGGCATTTGCCTATAGGCCGCTCGTGAGCATTGTGGTGCCGTGCTATAAGACCGATCAGGTCTACCTGCGCGAGTTGCTGGATTCGGTGCTTGCGCAGAGCTATGGCAACTGGGAATTGCTGCTGATGGACGCCTCGCCCGAATGGGAGGCGGTGGCCAATCTTGCGGCAGCCGTTCACGACGAGCGGATCCGCCGAATCGAGCTGCCCTGCAACGGCGGCATTGTTATCAACACCAACGCGGGTATCGAGCAAGCGACGGGCGACTACATCGCGTTCTTGGACCATGATGACATTCTGGAACCGGACGCGTTATTCCACTATGTTGCCGCGCTGAACAAGGCTGCCGAGGACGAGCGTCCCCAGGTCCTGTTCTGCGACGAGGACATGTTCCAGAAAGCAGGGGAGTGGGGCCAGCCGGTCTTTAAGACGCAGATCAACGTCGACCTGCTCTATAGCCATAACTGCGTGACGCATTTCCTGATGGTGGAGAAGGTGCTCATCGATCACATTGGCATGTCGCCAGAAGATGTTGCGGGCGCCCAGGATTACGACCTGACGCTCCGCTGCCTTGCGGCGGGCGCGCGGTTTGAACATGTTGCGCACGTGCTGTACCACTGGCGCGTGCATCCGGGATCGACCGCTGACGGTTCTGCCGATAGCAAGCCGTATGCTATTGAAGCCGGGCGCCTTGCGCTTCAGCGCCACTTTAACGCACTGAGCATTTGCGGAACGGTCGAGGAGACCGAGACGCCGTTTGTCTACCGCATGCGCTATGCGCTGCCGGAGCCTGCGCCGCTGGTGAGCATTGTGATTCCCACCAAGGATCACATTGAGACGCTCGATGCCTGCGTGATGTCGATCGCCCAGAAGGCAATGTATGCCAACTACGAGATCGTCTTAGTGGAGAACAACAGCGAAGCCCCGGAGACGTTTGCGTATTACGAAACCCTGCCGGAGCGCGTGGCTGCAGCATCCGAAGGCAAGAGCATCGCGCGCGTTGTGTACTGGCCGGGTGAGTTCAATTACTCCAAGATCATTAACTTTGGCGTGGAGCATGCCAGGGGCGACTATCTGCTGCTGCTCAACAACGATACCGAGGTCATAAGTCCGGACTTTATCGAAGAGATGATGGGGTATCTGCAGCGTCCCGATGCGGGCGTGGTGGGCGCCAAACTCTACTTCGCCGACCATCTGGTGCAACATGCCGGCATTTTGGTTGGCGTGCGTGGCGCACTTGCCCATGCCAACCAGGACTTCTCGGCAAAGCGCGAGGGCTATCTTGCCCGTGCCGTGCGTCCGGGCAACTTTAGCGCCGTAACGGGCGCCTGTCAGATGGTCCGCCGCGACGTATTTGAGCAGGTCGGAGGCTATAACGGGGAATTCGCCGTCGGTTTTAACGACGCAGACTTTTGCCTGCGCGTGTGGGAGGCGGGCTACCGCACCATCTTTACGCCCTATGCCGAGCTGTACCACTACGAGTTCACCTCGCGCGGCAGGGAAGAGGCCAACGAGGAAAAGCTGCGCCGCTGGAAGCGCGAGCAAGCGCTGTTCATGCAGCGCTGGCCTGAGTTCTTCTTGGGAGGCGATCCGTGGCTCGGACCAAACCTATCCTCCGACAGTGAGTACTTCTCGCTTTAGCGCGAGGTGACGTGAAATCCAGCATAGGGTGCTCAAGGGCTGTGAGGACGTTGGGTTTTTGCTAAATTGCTGGAGTTTGATTCGTGGAGCCTACGCTTAGCTTTTCTTATACGTGTCGATGCGATTATCGGGATTTCAGGTGCAGTCCGCTTGTCTAAGGGTGAAACAGCATGAGATTATCGAGAACGATCGTAATAGCGTCATCCATCGTTGCGGCTATCTCGTTTATTTTCTATATTTGCCCTCTAAACGCAGTCATTTTGACGGATGAACAGATGAACGAGGTTTTGTTAGCGGTTTTAGGCGCAGGAATATCATCTTTGTTTCTCGGCACAATTGAATACTGCGATCGCTGTCGGGAGCTTGAAGATCGTTTTTTATTCGGTATCGAGCCGTTATTGTCCGGATTGGCGGAATGAAAGAATGCTGTATTGAATCTCTGCGCGCTACTGGATACTCCTCCTAATTCTGTGGAAGCTAATGCAAATGTTGTAACGAGCTCAAGGCAAGATGGACGGCGGCGCGCCATGATGTATTTGCATGAGCGTCCGGCTGTTTAATAGGTATTTAAAGTTAGGATAAAATCAATCTGTTATTTCATCAAATACGCTGGAGAGCGCAATGAATAGTCCTATTCGTCAACAAGATATGTGCGATCAAAAGCCTTGGCTTACTCCTTGGGAACAAGTCTCCCATCTTAAGAGCAAGGGTGTCCGTTTCCGCTATATGAGCGAGGCAGAGGCAGTCGAGTATCTGACGAAGAACAACAATTACTTTCGCTTGCACTCGTACCGCACCGGATTTCCAAAGGTTTCTGATGGAAAACGCAAGGGTGAATATGTCAACTTAGATTTCAAGATGCTTGTTGACCTTTCGATTATCGATATGTTGCTTCGAAACGAGATGATTTCACTCACTCTTGATATCGAGCACTTCTGCAAAGTTGACTTGCTGGGCAGGATAGAGCAGCATGCCGAGGACGGTTACGAAATCGTTCAAGACTATTTGAGCGAGCAGGATACATTTGATAGCAAGGGGAATGTGACCAACTGGGTTAAAAAAGAGATTTCACGTTGTGAGTCGAGTGCCTATTCTGCAGGCATTCTTGCAAAATACAGTGGTTTTAATATGCCTGTCTGGGCCTTTCTGGAAGTTATTACCTTTGGCGCCTTTAATTCATTCATTTTGTTTTGCGCCAAACGGTTTGACGATGATGAGCTTCGCGATAGGTTTTATTTGCTTCGCGCGGCAAAAGATCTCCGCAACGCGTGTGCTCACAATAGTTGCATTCTTAATGGTCTTGCTTCGGGTGAGAATGCCCGAAGGGCAAATAACGGTGTTATGAAGGCATTGAGCAAAATAGGTGGGGTTGGCTCTTATCAGCGTAAGGCAAGGATGAGCAATGAGCGAATACGCCAGATTGTCACAACGCTATATCTGCACAAAGAGGTGTCGTCTAAAGGTGTTATTAAGCACAAAGCACAATCGCTTTCCAAGTTTATTTCTAGGGCAAATCGCAACATCAACTACTATAAAGGTGCGGAGGTCATAACTTCCTCCTTCTCGTTTTTGTCGAAAGTGATCGGCGCATGGTATTTGTGTGACGCTGAAGATATGCCTTCTTGCGATTCCTAGGCATCTGGTGCAAAATATTTCCCACTTCGAAAAGCGGTTCGGCCGTTTTGCAAGGGGGCTTCTCTTTATGGGACGCCCTCTATTTTTATGCCGCGCCAATCGGAAGATATTACGTTTTCGGCTACTGCATTTTTTTCAATCCCCAACGGTTGTAGATCAATACCTACCGCTCGCACTTGTTGCTTAACAAATGGCGAGGTTGGTGGGCTAAGTTAGTGACAGTGTTTTGCTGGAGGAGGGCAAATGCCCTATGCCGAGCTGTGCCACTACGAGTTCACCTCGCGCGGCAGGGAAGAGGCCAACGAGGAAAAGCTGCGC
>URYA01000036.1 GCA_900551975.1 uncultured Collinsella sp.
AGAAGGCGATGGAGAACATCATGCCCAGCCTCGAGTGCAAGACCCGCCGTGTTGGCGGCGCTAACTACCAGGTTCCTCTGGAAGTCAGCCCTGCCCGCCGCGAGACCCTCGGCCTGCGCTGGCTGACTCTGTACAGCCGCAGCCGTGGTGAAAAGACCATGTCCGCTCGCCTGGCCGCCGAGATCATTGACGCTACCAACAACGTTGGCGGCGCTGTCAAGAAGCGCGAAGATACCCACAAGATGGCAGAAGCCAACAAGGCTTTCGCGCATTACCGTTATTGATCTGCTTACTGAGGAGGTTTAAGCCATGGCAACGCCGAGAGACGTATCCCTGCAAATGACCCGAAATATCGGTATCATGGCCCACATCGACGCAGGCAAGACCACCACCACCGAGCGCATTCTGTACTACACCGGTATTAACCATAAGATCGGCGAAGTTCATGACGGCGCTGCTACGATGGACTGGATGGAGCAGGAACAGGAACGTGGTATTACCATCACTTCCGCTGCAACCACCTGCTACTGGAGCCACACCGAGACCCAGCACGATCCGGCTCTGTTCAAAAAGAACCGTCATCGTATCAACATCATCGACACCCCGGGCCACGTTGACTTTACTGTTGAAGTTCAGCGTTCTCTGCGTGTTCTGGACGGTTCTGTTACCGTTCTGGCCGCAAAGGGTGGCGTTGAGCCTCAGTCTGAAACCGTTTGGCGCCAGGCTGACGAGTACAAGGTTCCCCGCATGGTTTACGTCAACAAGATGGATACCATGGGTGCTGACTTCTTCCGCTGCGTACAGATGATGCATGATCGTCTGCATGCCAACGGTGTGCCTATCCAGCTGCCTGTCGGCCAGGAAGACACTTTCCGCGGCATCATCGATCTGATCGACATGAAAGCCGATATCTACTATGATGATATGGGCAATGATGTGCGCGTTGAGGAAATTCCTGAAGACCTGAAAGAACAGGCTCAGGAATATCATGACAAGCTGATCGAAGCTGTTGCTGAGACCGACGAAGAGCTGATGATGAAGTACCTGGAAGGCGAAGAGCTGACCAAGGGAGAAATCAAGGCTGCTCTGCGTAAGGCTACTATTTCCAACGAGATCGTTCCTGTTGTCTGCGGCTCTTCTTACAAGAACCGTGGCGTTCAGAAACTGTTGGATGCAATCGTTGATTATATGCCTGCTCCGACCGACGTTGCGGCCATCAAGGGCACCAACCCGGAGACTGGCGAGGAAGAAGATCGCACTTCTTCCGATGATCAGCCGTTCTCTGCACTGGCATTCAAGATTATGACTGACCCGTATGTCGGTAAGCTGTGCTTCTTCCGCGTGTACTCTGGTACCGTTGAGGCTGGCACCACTGTTTACAACTCTGTTAAGGATCAGGACGAGCGTATCGGCCGTATCCTGCAGATGCATGCAAACAACCGTAAGGATATCGACATCTGCTACGCTGGCGATATCGCCGCTGCTGTTGGTCTGAAGAACACCACCACTGGTGATACCCTGTGCGATGAGAAGCATCCCATCATCCTCGAGTCCATGAACTTCCCCGAGCCGGTTATCCGCGTTGCCATCGAGCCCAAGACCAAGGCTGGCAGCGAGAAGATGGGCATTGCCCTGTCTAAGCTGGCTGAAGAGGACCCGACTTTCCGTACCTGGACCGATGAAGAAACCGGTCAGACCATCATCGCCGGCATGGGCGAGCTCCATCTGGAGATCATCGTCGACCGTCTGCTCCGTGAGTTCAAGGTTGACGCTAACGTTGGTAAGCCCCAGGTTGCCTACCGCGAGACCGCTGGTCACGACGTCGAGAAGGCTGAGGGCAAGTTCGTCCGTCAGTCCGGCGGTCGCGGTCAGTACGGCCACGCCGTCATCAAGCTCGAGAAGATGGAGGAGGGCTTCGGCTACGAGTTCGTCAACGCTATCGTCGGCGGCGTCGTGCCCAAGGAGTACATCCCGTCCATCGACAAGGGCATCCAGGAGGCCCTGAACACCGGTGTTATCGCCGGCTTCCCGGTCCTCGACGTTAAGGTCACCCTGTTCGACGGTTCTTACCACGAGGTCGACTCCTCCGAGGCCGCCTTCAAGATCGCCGGTTCCATGGCTATCAAGGACGCCCTCAAGAAGTCCGACCCGCAGCTGCTCGAGCCGATCATGGCTGTCGAGGTCGAGACCCCCGAGCAGTACATGGGCGACGTTATGGGCAACCTCTCCGGTCGCCGCGGCAAGATCGAGGGCATGGAGGATCGCAAGAACAGTAAGCTCATCCGTGCCAAGGTGCCGCTGGGCGAGATGTTCGGTTACGCTACCGACCTTCGCTCCCAGACCCAGGGCCGTGCATCCTACACGATGCAGTTCGACTCTTATGAGCCTGCGCCCAAGTCCATCGTGGACGAGGTCATGAGCAAGAACGCCTAAGTTCGAGCTCCCTGTTACGTAATCCTGCGAGAACATCTCTCGCACTCTTTGGAGGTTTAAGTTGGCTACCCAGAAGATCCGCATTCGCCTCAAGGGCTATGATCACGAGGTCGTCGATCAGTCCGCGAAGCTCATCGTCGAGAACAGCTGCTTTGATAAGGTCCTCTTTGCCAACTCCGGCGCCGAGGCCAACGAGGGCTCGATGAAGCTCGCGCGCTTGTACGCCAAGCGTGCCGGTAATGGTGGCAACACCATCGTGTGCATGCGCGGCGGCTTCCACGGCCGTACGCTCGAGACCATTGCCGCCACCATGCAGGATTGGCTGCAGGATAGTTTCCGTCCGCTGCCGGGTGGCTTTGTGGCCTGCACGCCCAACGATGTCGATGAGCTGCGTGCGATCTTTAAGCAGCTGGGGAGCGAAATTTGTGCCGTGATGCTCGAACCGATCCAGGGTGAGAGTGGCGTGCACCCCATGACCGAGGAGTTTATGGCGGCAGCGCGCGACCTAGCACACGAAGTGGGCGCCGTGCTTATCGCCGACGAGGTCCAGTGCGGTATCTTCCGCACGGGTAAGCCGTTTGCGTTCCAGACCTATGGCGTGGAGCCCGACATTATGAGTCTTGCCAAGGGCATTGCCGACGGCGTACCCATGGGTGCCGTCGTGGCAAAGAAGGAGATTGCCGACGTGTTTAAGCCGGGCGACCACGGCTCGACCTTTGGCGGTAGCTGCTTGGCCGTCGCGGCGTGTGCCGCGACGCTCTCCGCGCTTGTGCGCGGCGATTATGCCGAGCATGCTGCCAAGGTGGGTGCCTATATGGAGCAGGCGCTGGCTAAGCTTCCGCATGTGGTAGAGGTGCGTGGCCGTGGCCTGATGCTCGGCTGTGATTTGGATGATGCCGCGGGCGACGCACATGATATTGTTGCCCGCGCGCTGGCCGCCGGTGCCGTGATTAACGCTACGGGTGCTCATACGCTGCGTTTCTTGCCGCCGCTCGTCTGCGAGGAAGCCGACGTGGACAGTCTGATCGAGATCCTGTCGGGTGTCTTGGTCTAACGCAGCGCAATAACTCAATTTGGACCGGGTTCCGGACTGCGGGCGTGCCCTATGTGGCATGATTCAGCGGTCTGGAGCCCGTTTTGCCTTAGATTTGCTAAGGCAGGGAGACCCGCTGGTCAAAAAACATTAAATATGAGTACTGCTACCGATTTGGTAGCAGCAATTTTGGACTAATAAGGCCAGATGGCAAGTCGAAATGGCGATGAATGCACGATTTTGATCCAACTGTTAGTCCTTATAATGGACATATGTTGCGTAACTTAAGCAAATACTATCTTTTTATATGTTGCAAACAAAGTAGCAGTACTCATTTTTGCCATTTTTTGGCCACGGCCTTTGTGACAGACGTGCTGGCGGGTTCGAATCCCATGCACCGGGCGCAAGCAAAAACGGTCCCCTTGCGAGGACCGTTTCCAATTCTGTGGTGGGCGATGAGGGATGTCCGCGTGCGGCTGGCGCCGCCCGCGTCCCGCTTCGTCGCTCCGCTCCTCGCGTGCTGCGCTGGAAAACGCTTGCGCGTTTCCTCAGCTCCGCACCCTGTCGGGTTCGAATCCCATGCACTGGGCCCAAAAAAGAAAGGCTCCCATTGCTGGGAGCCTATCAAATCAGTGGTGGGCGATGAGGGATTCGAACCCCCAGCCTTGTGCGTGTAAAGCACCTGCGCTAACCGTTGCGCCAATCGCCCGTGCGGAGAGAGTATAGCAAAACAATCGCCTCATTCACCTCATATCCATTAAAGGTAACTCGCGCGTGTCACAGCGGAGCTGATTCAGTTGAGATTGCCTGAACATTCCGCCCCTCTTTACGCCCTCGGGTATACTCAAAAGCTACTGATTCGATTTGATGCCCAGCAACAGCAGAGGGGATAGTATATGTGCGGTTTTGTCGGTTTTGTCGGTGGGACGGATAACCAATCCGAGGTGCTCACCAAGATGATGGACCGCATCGTCCATCGCGGTCCCGACATGGGCGGTCAGTTTATCGACGGCCGCGTTGCCCTGGGCTTCCGCCGCCTGTCGATCCTCGACCTGACCGAGGCCGGCGCTCAACCCATGGCCAACGAGGACGGCAGCGTCGTCATTGTCTTCAACGGCGAGATCTACAACTTCCAAGAACTCCGTTCCGAGCTCGAGGCCAAGGGCTACAAGTTCCACTGCGGCGCCGACACCGAGAGCCTCCTGCACGGCTACGAGGAGTGGGGCGAGGCCGTCCTCGATCGCCTGCGCGGTATGTACGCCTTCGTCATCTGGGACAAAAAGAAGAACAAGCTTTTTGGCGCCCGCGACATCTTTGGCATCAAGCCGCTTTACTACTATCCCATGGCCGATGCGGGCGACGGCGCTCCGGGCGTGCTCTTTGGTTCCGAGATCAAGAGCTTCCTGGACTACCCGCACTTCCACAAGGCGGTCAACAAAAAGGCTCTGCGTCCGTACATGACGCTGCAGTATTCGGCGACTGAGGAGACCTTCTTCGAGGGTGTCTACAAGCTGCCGCCGGCGCACTACTTTACCGTCGATATCCCGACCGGCAAGATGAACATCGAGCGCTACTGGGATTGCGATTACTCTGCCGTCGAGAAGCCGTTCGAAGAGTATGTCGATGAGCTGGACGAGGTCGTGCACGAGAGCGTCGAGGCCCATCGCATCGCCGACGTCAAGGTCGCGTCGTTCCTCTCCGGTGGCGTCGACTCCAGCTACATCGCCGCTTGCCTTATGCCCGACAAGACCTTCTCGGTGGGCTTTGACTACAAGAATTTCAACGAGACCAACTACGCCAAGGAGCTTTCCGATAAGCTCGGCGTCGAGAACGTTCGCAAGATGATCACCGCCGACGAGTTCTTCGGTGCGCTCGAGGACATCCAGTATCACATGGACGAGCCGCAGTCCAACCTGTCTTCCGTGCCGCTGTGGTTCTTGGCCGAGATGGCCCGCAAGGACGTTACCGTCGTGCTTTCGGGCGAAGGCGCCGACGAACTCTTTGGCGGCTACGCCTACTACGAGGATACGGTCCCGGTGCGTAAGTACAAAAAGATGGTTCCGCTGCCCATCCGTCGCGCGCTCGGTAACCTGGCGCTGCATATGCCGTACTTCAAGGGACATAACTTCCTGGTCAAGGGTGCCGAGATCCCCGAGAAGTCGTTCCTGGGACAGGCTCTGGTATGGCCGGAGCGCGAGGTCGACGGCGTGCTCAAGCCCGAGTACAACACCGGCGACGGCGCCTTCGAGCTTGCCGCTCCCATCTATGCGCGCGTGAAGGGTCAGCCCGAGCTGGTCAAGAAACAGTACCTGGACATGAACATGTGGCTCCCGGGCGACATTCTGCTCAAGGCCGACAAGATGTGCATGGCGCACTCGCTGGAGCTGCGCGTGCCCTTCCTGGACCGCAAAGTCATGGAGTTCGCCGAGCACATTCCCGACCGTTACCGCATCAACGAGAACGGCAACAAACAGGTACTCCGCCACGCTGCCAACAAGTCGCTGCCCGATGAGTGGGCCACCCGTCCCAAGGTGGGCTTCCCGGTGCCGATTGTCTACTGGCTACGCGAGCAAAAGTGGTACGACTATGTCAAGGAGTACTTCACCGCGCCGTGGGCAAGCGAGTTCTTCGATACCGACGAGCTCATGCACCTGCTCGATCTGCACTTTGCGGGCAAGGGCGATTTCCAGCGCAAGATCTATACGCCGCTCGTGTTCCTGGTGTGGTACAAGCGCTTCTTTATCGACGAGGACCAGCCCGCTGTTCAGGCTGCCTAGCCTCGGCTTACGAACGCCTGCGCGTAACGGCTCCTCCGGGAGCCGTTTTTGCGTGGGTGCGTTTCAGTTACTATAAAAACCGTCCCTGCCAAATGGCTGAGAAAGGTGAAAGATGCACCATTCGGATTCCGCGATCGTGACCACGGTCGATACGCTTGCCAAGCTTCTCGATGTGTGCGGCGAGCTGCGCGCATCGGAGCAGGTTGACGAGCGTGCCGTGACCGGCTGCTCGTTTGATTCGCGCGCGGTCTCGGCAGGTGACGTGTTCTTCTGCAAAGGTGCTGCCTTTAAGCCCGCGTTTTTGCGCATGGCGCTCGATGCGGGCGCCGTCGCATTTGTGTGCGAGGAGTCGCTGGTCGAGTCTCTGGAGCCGCTGGCGCAGGAGAGCGGTGCTGCGATGCTGGTCGTGGACAGCGTTCGCACGGCCATGGCCTTGTTGCCGCCGGAGGTCTACGACCGTCCCGACCGCGACGTCAAGATCGTGGGCATCACCGGCACCAAGGGAAAGACCACGGCCGCTTTTATGCTCCAGTCCATCATCAAGGCGGCGGGCGAGTCCTGCGGCATGATCGGCTCGGTGAGTACCGACGATGGTATCGAGTGCTACGAGAGCACCAACACCACGCCCGAGGCTCCCGAGGTCTGGCGCCATATCGCCAACTGTCGCACGTCCGGTCGCCAGTCCATGGTCATGGAGGTCTCGAGCCAGGCGCTCAAGTACCAACGCGTCGAGAATCTGCCGTTTGACGTGGCGTGCTTCCTCAACATCGGCCGCGACCACATCTCGCCGATCGAACACCCCACGTTTGAGGATTATTTTGAGAGCAAACTCAGGATCTTTGACCAGGCAAAGACCGCCGTGGTGAATCTGGGCACCGAAGAGGTCGACCGTGTGCTGGAGGCAGCGTCGACGGCCGAGCGCTTGGTGACCGTTGGCGTCGAGCATCCCGAGGCAAGCCTGTGGGCGAGCGACGTACGCATGGTCGGCTTTAGCATCGAGTTCAACTTGCATGGCCTGTGTGCCGACGAGTCCGAGGCGGGGGAGAAGGTCCTGTTGGGTATCGCGGGAGACTTTAACGTGGAGAACGCGCTGGTCGCTATCGCCGCTGCGCGCGAGATCGGCATCGGTATCGATGCTATCAAGAAGGGCCTCTCCAAACTGCGTGTGCCGGGCCGTATGGAGGTCGTGGAGTCGAAGGACGGCCGCGTGATCTGCGTCGTCGACTATGCGCACAACCAGCTTTCGTTCCGTTCGCTTTTCTCGTCGGTGAAGCGCGCGTTTCCCGCCAGCCCCGTCATTGCGCTGTTTGGCGCTGCCGGCGGCAAGGCGCAGGAGCGCCGCGAGCAGCTTCCGCGCGAGGCCGCACCATATTCCGACCTGATGATCTTTGCCAATGAGGACCCGGCTCACGAGGACCCGATGAAGGTCTGTCGCGAGCTTGCCGAGCATGTTCCCGACGATACGCCGAACAAGATCATCCTCGATCGCGAAGCCGCTGTGCATGCGGCGTTCAAGGCGGCGCGCGAGGAGTACATCAACCCCGATGCTCCCACCATTGTCTTGCTGCTGGCAAAGGGTGACGAGGAACTCATGCACGTGGGCGACGAGTTCGTGCCCATCGAGAGCGACCTTTCGCTGGCCAATCGCCTGATCGATGTTACCCAGTTTGACTAATGAACCATGATGGCGGCGGCGCTCTGAGTGCGCTGTCGCCATAAGCGTGTTCCCTCAATCAAAACATGCCGTCCAAGTCCAAACCCTTCTATGTAAACGGAGTAACCATGTCCCACAACACCCTGCCGACTGTTGCCGAGCTTTCGGGCGAGATGCGCGAGCGCTTGGCCAAGGTCAAGTACGTCTTTACCGACCTGGATGCCACGATGCTCGCACCCGGCTCGTGCGTGCTGCGCGACAACGACGGCAACCCCTCGACCAAACTCGTCGAGGCCGTCGTGGCGCTCGCTCGCGCTGGTATTCAGGTGGTTCCCACCTCGGGCCGCAACCGTACCATGATCCACGAGGACGCGCGCGTGCTCGGCCTCAACTCCTACATTGGTGAGATGGGCGGTCTGGTTATGTACGACCTCAAAGCCAACGATTGGGAGTATCTGACCGGTGACATGCCTTACGACCCCGCCTGCGGCCTTACTCCGCACCAGGTGATCGAACAGACCGGCGTGTGCGAGAAGATCCTTGCCCGCTGGCCGCACAAGATCGAGTACCACAACGACATGTCGACCGGCTACAAATACCGTGAGGTCACCGTCGGTATGCGCGGCGATGTGCCCGACGATGAGGTCCAGGCCATCCTGGACGAGGCCGGCTGCGGTCTGATCTGGGCTTGCAACGGTCACCTGACGCATCTGTCCAAGCCGACGACGCTCGAGCTCGATCGCGTCGAGGACGGTCGCGCATTCAACATCAACCCCGCGGGCCTCAACAAAGGCGTCGCCATTGCGCGCTTCTGCGAGCACCTAGGGATCGAGCGCGAGGAGACGTTGGCGCTCGGCGACTCCGAGTCCGACTTCTACATGGCCGATCATGTGGGCACGTTCTGCCTGGTCGAGAATGGCCTGACGAGTGCCGGCGCGCCCGAGTTCCTGGCTGCGTGCGAGAACGCTTTCGTTACGCGTGGCAAAATTGTCGACGGTTGGGCGGCGACGGCAGAGCTGCTGGTCGCGGCGCGTTCGTAGCGCGGTGCCGCCGCACTTGGACATGTCTTTTCGAGAGAGACTGGTGAGGTAATGTCCGATATCGAGAATTCGGCAGGTGATACGCGCCCGATTGGCGTGTTCGATTCTGGTTTGGGCGGTCTGACGGTTGCGCGCGCGATTGCGACGGCGCTGCCGCACGAGTCCGTCTACTACTTTGGCGACACCAAGCGCTGCCCCTACGGCACGCGCACCGAGGATGAAGTGCGCTCGTTTGCGTTGCAGGCGGGTCGTTGGCTTTCGAAGCACGACGTCAAGATTATGGTCATCGCCTGCAACACGGCGACCGCTGCGGCCTTGCGTCTGGCCCAGCAGGTGCTCGACGTTCCCGTGATCGGTGTGATCGCGCCGGGTGCCCGTGCGGCAATCAACAGCACGCGTACGCGTCGCGTGGGCGTGCTCGCCACCAACCTCACCATTCGCTCGGGCGCCTATACGCGCGCCATTCAGGACCTGGATGCCGGCGTCGATGTATACGGCTGTCCAGCCTCGAGCTTTGTCGAGGTTGTCGAACACGAGCTCGCCTCGGGTGCACATCTGCAGGAACAGTGGCTTGAGAACGAGGACATCTTCGATACGCCTGCCGTGCGTGCGCTGGTGGGTGCCACGGTTGAGCCGCTGCGCGACCACGGTATCGATACCGTGGTGCTCGGCTGTACGCATTTTCCGCTGTTGGTGGGACCTATCCGCCATGCGCTGGGGCCTGGGGTGCGCGTCGTGAGTTCCGCCGAGGAGACCACACGCGAGCTGACCGATATCCTCACGCGCCGCGAGCAGCTGGCGGGCCGCAGCATCGTTTTGCCACGACGGCCGATAACATTGCCGAGTTTGCGGTGGCGGGCAGCTTTATCTTTGGTCAGCCGCTCAAGAGCATCGAACATATCGATATCGATGAGCTGAAATAGATGTAAGGCAGCTGCCAGAGCCTTCGCCACATCTTTTGCCGAAAGGATATTTCTATGGAGTACATGCAGGTCAACCGCGCCAACGGTCGCGCCGCCAACGAGTTGCGCCCCGTTAAGCTCACCCGTGGCGTCATGAAGCACGCCCACGGTTCGTGCCTGGCCGAGTTTGGCGATACGCGCGTGCTGTGCGCTGCCACCATCGAGGAGGGCGTGCCGGGCTGGCGAAAGGGGGCTAAGGCCGGCTGGGTGACCGCGGAATACGCCATGCTGCCGGCATCGACCGGCAAGCGCTGCAAGCGCGAGCACGCCAACCGCAAGGGTCGCTCCATGGAGATCGAGCGTCTCATTGGTCGCAGTCTGCGTACCGTCGTCAACATGAAGGCGCTCGGCGAGTACACCGTCACCGTTGACTGCGATGTGATTCAGGCCGATGGCGGCACGCGTACAGCGAGCATCACCGGCGCCTGGGTGGCGCTGCACGACGCCCTCGCCATGTGGGTCGAGGCGGGCAAGATCGAGCGCATCCCGCTTACCGGCCAGGTGGCTGCCATCTCCATGGGCGTTGTCGACGGCAATACGCTGCTTGACCTCGATTATTCCGAGGACGGCCATGCCGAGGTCGACATGAACCTCGTCGCCACCGAAACCGGTGAGATGATCGAGCTCCAGGGCACCGGCGAGCAGGCGCCCTTCGACCGTAAGCGCCTCAACGCGCTGCTCGACCTGGGCGACAAAGGTATCGCCGAGCTCATCGAGCTTCAACGCCAAGCCATCGCCTAACCTACCAAAAAGGGACAGGTTTATTTTGGTAGGTTTTATTTGCGGAGACGTCTAGACACAAGACTGCCGTTGATTGAGAGGGGAGAGGCGGAGGCCCTCGTTGCCCTCGGCGCGGCATTGCTATAGAGACAA
>URYA01000037.1 GCA_900551975.1 uncultured Collinsella sp.
AGCAGGCCATCGCCGTCGCCGAAGCCGCCGTTCCCGGTTGCCATGGCAGCTACACCGTGACGGGCGACCGCCCCGCCATCGAGCGCGATCCGACCTCTCCCCTTCTAGCAGCGCTCAAACGTGCCGCCGATGACGTGACGGACGCGGACACGACCGTCGGCTTCTTTACCGGCTACACCGACACCGCCGTCATTGCCAGCAAGACAGGTAACCGCAATTGCATGAGCTACGGTCCCGGGTCGCTCGCGCTCGCGCACAAGCCCAACGAATATGTGCCCCACGCCGATATCGTTCGTTGTCAGCAGGTGCTCATCGCGCTCGCTGATAACGTGCTCTGGGACGCGAGCGGCCAAGTTGGGGCATAATAAGCCGCGAACAAACCGACTCGTGCGTTAGGACCGCCCATGAAAGCACTTCCGTTTCCCTGCATCCGCCCGGCTCAGGACCGTGTGCTCGAGGCGCTGCCTGCAATGGGCAGCATACTGAGCGGCAACGATGCTCTGCGCGGAGCCATTGCCGATGGTCTGATGCTCAAGGATCCAGGTGCGGCGTATTACGTGTACGAATGCTCGGGCGAGCCGGGACGCGTGACGGGTGTCGTGGCGATTTGCCCGACGAGTGCACTTGCGGGCGGCAAGGGCGATGCCATCGCTGACGTGACCGCCGCTGCGCACGCGATCGCCGAACTCAAAGTTCAGCCGCGCCCCGTGTCGCTCGCCTACGAGGCGTCGCCCGTCATGGACATCATCCTGGGCGCGGCCAAAGAGGGCGCCTCGCTCTACGCCGTCACCGATCCCGCGGGCATTACGCACCGCGTGTGGGAGGTCAAGCGCGAGGACGCCGTCGGCGCCATCCGCGCCATGCTCGACCAGGCGCCGGAGCCGGCACTGGCCGATGACCCCGCCTACGCTGCCGAGCTGGTCGGGGCATCACAGCTCCTGGCCGACGATGCACATGCCGCCGGCGCCTACACCGGCAAGGAGCCGTTCAACTTTACCGTTGCCGTGCTCTTCCCCGCCGCGCAGGTCAGCGGCGCCGCGCCGCAGGTTCCGACAGGTCTGCTCACGCACCAGGTCGCGCGGTTCTAGCAAGACCAGACCGCCCGGCACAAAAATCGGCAGCTCAACAAACAGGGGGCGGAGATGCAGCAGGTACATGCATCTCCGCCCCTTTTGCGTCGAGAAGTTATGCCAGCGACCCGTGCCGCCGCGCTCGCGTTATCCGCGCTGCGGACCCGCAGTAGCCACGAGCGGTTCAAGCCCCAGCTCGCGCGCGTAGTCCTCCTGCGTAAAAATCTCAATCAGCTCAAACGTACCGGCCTCGTCGTCAAACTCGAAATGTAGCACCGAGCAATTGCCCGGCACGCGATCGTGCTCGTCGGCCGCCGCACCCTTCACGTGGTCCATGAACTCCTTGATGGCCGAGCCGTGGCTCACCGCGAGCACGCACGTATGGTCCGGACGCTGCATAAGCTCGGTCAGCGTCGCCACCATGCGCTCGCGCACCTGCATCTGGCCCTCGCCGCCAAACTGGCGATAGAAGTCGCGCCACGGTCGCTCGGGCATGAGCATCACGCGCTCGGCCTCAAAGTCGCCAAAGAACCACTCACGCAGGCCGTCCAGGCGCTCGTACGCCAAGCCCGGCCACAAGTTGGCGATAGTCTGCTCGGTGCGATGAAGCGTGGAGGTGTAGGCATGATCGGGCTCAATGCCGCGCGCACGTAAAAACATGCCGGCGCGCGCCGCCTGGTCGCAACCCAACTGCGTGAGCGGCGAGTCACTCCAACCCTGAATGATGCGCTTAAGGTTGAATATTGTCTGCCCATGACGAACCAGATACAGGTCTTTATTCATAGGGGTCCTTTCGTTCGTTACCAATCAAGGAGCGAAAACGCCCCGTCGCAATAGCCAAAATGAAGCACGGCTCCGTTGTCGGGTAGCTCTCCCCTGCCAGTCACATACTCAAGAAACTCCTGGCAGGCTGAGCCGTGGGAAACCGCCAGCACGCAGTCGTGCTGCGGCCTGGCCATGATGCGGGACAGCGCCGCGACCATGCGCGACTGAAGCTGCACTTCCGACTCGCCGCCAAAGGCCACCGGATAATCGCCCCAGGGCTGCGGCGGCATATCGCGATTTGATGTACCCTCCAGCGAGCCCAAATGCCACTCGCGTAGGTCATCGACCAGCTCTATCGAGCGGCCCTCACCAGCAATTAGCTCAGCCGTACGCCGCGCCCGGCCCAACGGGGAGGAATACACACGGTCAAAGGTCACGCCACGCGCCTCAAACGCCGCGCGCGTCGCCAGCGCCTGCTCGCGCCCGCGCGCCGTAAGCGGCGAATCGTGCCCACCTTGCAAAATATTC
This sequence comes from uncultured Collinsella sp., assembly GCA_900551975.1. Lineage (GTDB taxonomy): Bacteria > Actinomycetota > Coriobacteriia > Coriobacteriales > Coriobacteriaceae > Collinsella. Next base: position 2,364 of record URYA01000037.1, read on the forward strand.
TGCACATTGAGCTCAGTCTGCCCATGCCGCACCAAATACAAATCTGCCACACGCCCTCCTCTCGCACCACCGCAAAGGGGACAGGTACCTTTGTGGTGGTTTACCGCCGGATCACACCGCGGTGACGCTCAACTACACCAGCACGTCGGCGAGCGAACGCTTGGGTACGTGGTGCACCTGTGCCTCGTCGCGCCAATAATTGATGGAGCCATCGGGGTTGGAATCGATCGCATCGATCACCTGCGTTTCGGCCGGAACGCCAAACGCCATGATCAGCTTGAGCTCATACTTGTCGTTATCGAGCCCCATGGCATCGATCGCGTGGGGCGTAAAGGCCTTGAACATGCAGGCAGCCACCTCGGGCGTGGCGCTGCGGGCGGCGAGCATCATCGTCTGCGCGGCAATACCCGTGTCGACCTCGGTAATGGGAGCGGCGGGCTTGCCCGGAACGGCGCGCTCGGCCAGAATCGCGATGTAGCCGGTCGGGCGCTCGCCCTCGGCAGGACCCGGCCAATCCTTGAGCGCACCGGCCCATGCAAGCTCGTCAAACACGCGAGCGCAGTCCTCGGAACCGCTCACCACATGAAAACGAAGACGCTGAGCATTGGCACCACACGGAGCCAGGTGCGCCAGTTCCGCCAGCTCGAGCAAAAACTCGCGCGGCACGCGCATGGACTCGTCAAATCGGCGGCACGTGCGGGCGCGGCGGACCAGCGCGTCAAACGTGTCCAGGCCGAGCTTTTCGCAACCTTGCTTTGCCATCGACTCAGCGCCTACCGGCGCCGCGGGAACTGTTTCGTTCATAGGGACCCCCAATTTCGGGCAATTGTTCTTAGGAAAATCTAACCTAAAACGTAGGCAATAACGAACAGGGCTGCAATGTTCTACACCTGTTGAATAGAAAATCGCGACGTGGGGAACAACGGAAACAATTCGGGGCCTTTGGGTTACGTTTCGCCCTCCCCGACCCATACGCCAGCGCCTTTAGGCGATACTGGTTGTAACGATCAAGGCTTACGCCGCACGGAAAGGAGACATTATGGGCATCTTTAAGAACGATGACCAAAAATCGAGCCAGTTTGGATTTGACGAGAAAAGCATGGCGGGCAAAGCCGTCAAGGCCGTACGCTGGATTTACGCCATCACGGGCGTCTTAGCGCTCATTGCTGGTATCGCGCTGCTTTTTGCACCCGCCAAGTCCCTCGTCTTTTTGACGACTGTCCTGGGTTTGTACTTTGTAATCACTGCTGCCATCAGACTGTTCACTGCCATTTTTGAGCCGCTGCTGCCCACCGGCTGGCGCGTGACGAGCATCATCTCCAACCTACTCATTATCTTGGGCGGCGTCATAATCCTGCGCAACCAGGCCTTCTCGACCGCGACGCTCACCACGATGGTGGTTATCGTGGCCGGCTTTGGCTGGATCGTCGAAGGTGTCATGTCCATTCTGGAGTCCGAGCTTTCGCCCAACCGCGCCCTCGCCATCCTGAGCGGCGCACTCTCCATCATCGCCGGCATGTTCGTGTTTATCTATCCGCTGTGGTCGGCCAAGATGCTCGTCATCTTTAGCGGCGCCGCGCTGCTGGTGTTTGGCGTAACGCTGATTGTTCGCGCTATTCAATTTGGCAAACTGGTGCACTAGATGCCGCGAACGCTCTTTATTGATGCCGACGCCCGCCCGGTCACGCGCGAGTCGATTGACTGCGCGCGGCGGGCGGGCGTCGCCGTTGTTATCGCCGGCAACAGCACGCAAAACCTGGAACGGCACATTCGCCGCGACGACCCGCGCGATGCCGAGCACGCGCGACGCGGCTTTTGGGTCACGACGCTCGATGTGAGCGTGGGCGCCGACAGCGCCGACTTTGCCATTGTCGAACGCCTGCAGGCGGGCGACGTGGTCGTGACGCAGGACATTGGCTTGGCGAGCATGGTACTCGGGCGCGATGCCGCCGCCATCGGTGTGCGCGGGCGCGTGTACGACAAGGCGACTATCGACATGCAGCTGTTTATTCGCCACGAGGAAAAGAAGGTGCGCCGCGCTGGCGGTCGCACCCGCGGGCCAGCAGCCTTCACCAGCGAAGACCGCGCCCGCTTTAAACGCAACCTCACCGAGTTGCTGCACTAACCAAGGTAGATTTTTAGGACATGCCTAAAAATCTACCTTTTTGTTTTGGCAGCGGGAAATGCCCTGGTCACAGGGGTAGATCGTAAGACGTGTCCCAATAATCTACTTAAAGGCCAACGGCGGAGAGGATGAGGCCCCAGCCGGCGCCGATGACGTACATCATGACCAGGAACACGGCGTTTTCACGAGCGCTGCGGTTGGTGCGGAACAGGACCAGGTAGCCCACGCCGGCGGAGATGAGCGTGCCAGCGAGCATCGGCGCCAGCTGCAGCGCGCCCTCCAGGTACAGCTGCGTGATGACCACGCTGGCCGAGCAGTTGGGGATCAGGCCGACAAGCGCCGAGCCCAGGACAGCAAGCGTCTCGTTGCCGCGCAGGAACTGCTCGATTGCGGACTCGCCGAACGTCTCGAGCACGGCGACCAGAATCAGCGTCACCAGGAAAATGAATACCGAGACCTGGACGGTATGCGAGATCGCGCTGCGGATGATCGACAGGACAGGCGTCCCTTCGTGGGAGTGACCGTGGTCGTGCCCATGGCCGTGGTGGTGCTCATGCTCGCCCGTGTGACCGTGGTCATGGCTGTGTCCGTGGTCGCGCTCGTGTTCATCTTCATCATCATCGCAACCGCAATGGTCGCGCTCGCACAACTCGTGGATGTGGTCGGCGCTCACGCCCGCCTCGGCCACCTCGTCGATGATGTCACCTCCGCTGTGGTCGTCATGCGCGCAGTTAACGTGCGCCGGATTGGCAGCGGTTCCCAACACGGTACGGCGAATCGCCGCATGCGCGCGAGCGTTACGACGCAGGCCGCGAATGGCGGCATCTACGATAAAGCCCGTGACCAGTGCGATCAGCGCTTTCGAAGCCAAAAGCATCGCCATAGTCTGCACGGGAACCTGCTCGGCAAGTAGCAGCGGCAGCATCTCGTCGGAGGTCGAGAGAAACACCGCCACCAAGGTGCCCAGCGTCACGACGCGACCGGCGTACAGCGTTGCCGCCATGGCCGAAAAGCCGCACTGCGGCACAATGCCCAGCAACGAGCCAACCACGGGACCCGCGGCGCCGGCGCGCTTGATGGCCCCGTTAACGCGGTCGCCCGCGACGTGCTCCAAGGTCTCGAGGGCCAGATACGTCACCAACAAAAACGGCACCAGCGACAGCGTGTCCTTGCCGGCGTCGAGCAGAATATCAATCAGCAAATCCATGACGGATGGAACCTTTCGTGTCTTTCGGCAGCATTGTAAAAGTCCTAGCGGTCAACTAGGGTATTGTAGTTGTCCTAGGCGCGATGCCAATAGTTGCCCATGGTAAACTATCATCTCGCCACATCTTAATGACCCTGAGCCGCACGACGCGGCCCATCCAAGGAGCAGTTATATGAACGTTTCACAAGCACTCGAATACGAGCGCCAGCCGTTTATTCCCATGTTTATCTATGGCGATCACGGCGCCATGGAGTCCGAGCGCCAGAAGGGCGAGGAGGCCCTCAAGGTGCTCGAGACCGAGTATTTTACTGCCGAGGACGACCCCGGCTTCGACTTTGCCACCGTGCGCGACCTGGCCGACCGCAACCGCGACCTGTGCGACCAGATTGGCGAGGCACGCCTGCGCAACGTGACGCCCGCAACGCTTTCGCGCGGCCTGTCCGATGCCGACACCTGCGCCGCCATCGGTAAGATGCAAAAGCGCACCGCCGCGTCGGTCATGCGCGAGATCCGCGGCGACCGCGACGCGCTCGGCGTGGCCTACGCCCGCAAGCCCATCCAGGGCACCGTGCTCGGTATCGACATCGAGACCACCGGCCGTGCACCCGAGCGCGGTTATATCATCAATGTGGGTTGGGAAATCATGGAGCTCACCAGCGACGCCGTCCCGCACGACGCCGAGGCGCACTACTGTGGCCTGCCCGACATCTACCGCGGCGAGGATGTACCGTTGTCGAATATCCACCACATCACCTGGGACGACATCGATGGCAAAACACCCTTCCGCGAGAACAAGGAGCTGCAAAAGCAGCTGCTCAAGCTCATGAAGAAGTACCCGTACATGGCACACAACGCCGCGTTTGAGGACAGCTGGTTCAAGATCCACCTGGACGGCTACGCCGAGGCACGCCGCGCCGGTAAGATCATCGTCATCGATTCACGCCAGATCTGCCGCAGCCTGGATGCCGACGTCCGCTCGCTCCCCCGCGAATCCGCCCCCGCCGCGCTCGAGAACTGGGCGCGCCGCCGTGGAACCCTCGCCGCCGACGCCAACGAGCAGCACCTGGGTCTCGACGACACCGACCTCATGCTCCGAACCGTCCAAGCCGAGTTCAACCTCAAGAACCTGTTTGCGAAGTAACGAAGTAGATCGCGATCACATCCGCAACTGCGCAACGCAAACAGCAGCAAGCCAGACGAACGCAAAGAAACGGGGCGCGGCCTTTCGACCGCGCCCCGTTTTGCATCCTCGCGTCAAAGAACGCCGCCTTCCACTCATTTTGAAATACGCCCATCTACATACATTTTTTGAGTTGCGCGGTTTACTCAGCTCCCCACCGAAGCCTTTTTCGCCGTTGCGGAGCCAAAAACCATTCTGAAACCGACCGACCTAGCGCCCTAACACCTGGTCCCGGTCAAAAATTGCACGACAGACGCAGTTCCATCGACTTATTTACATGAGTCAAAACCACCTAACTCGAAAAATGCAGATGACATCTACGAGAATTCGCCCAAATGAGGCCAAGTGACAGAAAACTCCCCATTGGCGCCAACCGTTCAACCGCGCACCGGGTGAAAACTACCGTTCGCAGAAGATGCACCGCGTTTCGGTGCCGTTGCCCGATGCCCTCAGTGTGCAGAACACAGGCTATGTCATGATGCGCATATGGGAATCGTTCTGTCACATGCCACGGCACGAGCCGTATACCAAGCAGCCGAGTCGGTCGCGCTATTCACGACCGATCATATACCCATGGAAAAGATCAGGGCATCCATCCCAGCCGAGCCCGACCTGCAGACGGCTCAATCGTGGCTGAACGGAAAAGGCATCGAATCCAAAACCATCCACGTCCTGACGTACTCCAATAACGCCCGAAGGCATTGCGATGGATGCGTTTGCCATCGTACACGCTATACCTTCGACTCAGAAAGCTACCTTGAGCTCGAGGCTGGTGTCTATATCGTTGACATCAAACTATGCGCCCTGCAAGCCGCCAACGATCTCAACCTTCGGGAACTTGTTGAATACTACTTTGAAATCTGTGGCTCCTACGCACTCGACGCATCCGACGAAACAGGATATCGTGAGCGCCCCGCCCTAACCAACACCGAAGCGCTCAGGCACTTCTTTTCCCAGGCATCGGGCTATCGCGGCTCAAACAATGCAATCAAGGCGCTTGGATATGTACGCGACGGCTGCCGCTCTCCACTCGAAACGGCTTTCGTCATGATGCTCACAATGCCCAAATCCGAGGGCGGCTTTGGTATTCGCGCCATCAAAACTGACTTTCCGATTCCGGTTCCCAAAAGGTACTCTGCCCTTACAAGACGCGCCGTGTTCTACTTAGACGCGCTGCTCGAAAAATCGATGACCGACATCGAGTACAACGGATTTTTCCATGATGAGCCCGAGCAACAGGCGATTGATGAGGAGCGTCGAAACACGCTCCGAAACATGGGGTATGCCGTTATCACTATCAGCCGCCATTCGTTTTTCAAACAGTCCGCCTTTAGACGGGTTATGGAAGCGATTCGCATTCGCGAGAAGATCTGCCCCGGGCGTCTCCCGGATGACTTCCCAGCCCTCCAGGAGGATCTTCGCCAATTTGTCTTGCGGCGGTACTTCGAATATGGTCGCCGAATCCTCGAAGAGCGCAGAGAGGCGCAGGCAACAGAGCAAGAAATCGCGAGCCAGTATCCGCAAGTTAACGACCCGAGCATCAACGAGATCCCCGAACCCGATGACATGCAGCATGTTGGCGAACTAGCTGAGGAGATTAACCTGGTTGACGATGCTAACCCGCACGCGAAATCTATCGGTCCACGCACTGAAGACGACATGATTGTCGATTTGATCGAGGGCCTGCTGTTCTAAAACCTGTTTCCGCATTTGCACGACTGCAATTTTCGAGTTGCGCGGCAACAGTAGTGCGCAAGTCGTCCTCATATGGCTCGAGCCGGCTCTCCAAATACTGGAACAGCGAGCTTAAAATATAAAGATTCAACAATTTATTGCATTATTGACCAAATATTTGCATCAAAAATAACCAACTACGCACTATCGGGGAATCCGCGAATAGCCTATCGACCGCGAAACTCGATTTTTGCAGATGGACGATGAACAGAGCCATGCGCAACTAGAAAAATCCCACTTCGGCGGCAAGCAATTGTTAAATAGCGCCACAAATAGCATTGACATATGAACATGCGCTCATATAATCGGAAGTAAGTTATATGAGCGCATGTTCATATGAAAGGATATTGCAATGAGCGGCCACGCAGACGAAACAACGCACGGTAGCGAAGCCACCGAACCCGTCGTCCCCACCACTTGCTCGCCCGAGGACCTTCCCGACGAGGAACTTCTCTACGACCTCGCCGACCTGTTCAAGGTCTTCAGCGACACCACGCGTATCAAGATCCTTTACGCCCTCATGGGCCGCGAGCTCTGCGTGGCAGACATCGCCGAAGCGACCGAAACCTCGCAGTCGGCGGTATCGCACCAGCTGCGCACGCTTAAGCAGTCGCACCTGGTCAAGTTCCGCCGCGACGGGCGCAATATCCTCTACTCGCTCGCCGACGACCATGTCTACACCATGCTCAACCAAGGCATGAGCCACATCTGCGAATAGCGACCAACCACGGTACCAGCGCGGCCTGCACCCAAGCCGCAAATACAGAGAAAGGAACCCACCATGAAAAAGCAGTTTAAACTCGACGAGATCGACTGCGCCAACTGCGCGCGCGAGCTTCAGGACGAGCTGGCCAAACTCGAGGGCGTTAAATCCGTGTCCGTCAACTTTATGACCCAGAAGTTGACGCTCGAGGCCGATGACGCCGAGTTCGACGAGGTGCTCAACCGCGTTGTAGAGTTTACGGCCGACGCCGAGCCGGACTGCGAGATCATTCTCTAGCCCAGGTTTACGCCAACCTGCAAGGCCGCGCTTGCCGCGGCCTTTGCTCGCGAAATTATATGAGCGAGTGTTCATACATTCAAATGGGAGGATACGAGTCATGGCCACCGCCGACCCCAAGAAGAAAAAGAAGAAGCGCAAGAAAAAAGAGTCACTCGAGCATAAGCGCAACCGCATCCTGGTAGCGCTGGGCATTTTTGCCGTGGTGTACGCCCTCGATGAGTTCGGCACCCTTACCGCCGCATTCGGCACCCCGGGCGATATCTACGCCAGCTTTGTGCTGTTCCTCGTGCCGTTTTTGATTGCCGGCTACGACGTGCTGCAAAAGGCATTCAATAACATCCGCCGCGGCAAGGCCTTCGACGAGAGTTTCCTCATGGCCGCCGCGACCATCGGCGCGTTTGCCATGGTGCTCTTCCCCGATACCGACCCGCACATGGCCGAAGGCGCCGCTGTCATGCTGTTCTACCAGGTCGGTGAGTGGTTCCAGAGTTACGCCGTGGGGCGCAGCCGACGAAACATCAGCGACCTGATGGACATCCGCCCCGACTATGCGAACATCGAACGTGATGGAAAATTGGAGAAGGTCGATCCCGATGAAGTGGAGATTGGCAGCATTATCGTTGTGCAGCCGGGTGAGAAAGTGCCCATCGATGGCGTCATTGTTGAGGGAACTTCTACGCTGAACACGGCTGCGCTGACTGGTGAGTCAATGCCCCGTGATGCCAAGACCGGCGATGAGGTCATCAGCGGCTGCATCAACATGACGGGTGTGCTGAAAATCAAGACCAGCAAAGAATTCGGCGAATCCACCGTTTCCAAAATTCTTGATCTGGTTGAGAATGCTTCCTCCCGCAAGTCCAAATCCGAGGACTTTATCTCCCGTTTTGCCCGCATCTATACCCCGGCAGTCTGCTATGCGGCCCTGGCCCTGGCAATTCTTCCGCCGCTGGTTCAGATGCTCGGTATGGGACTGGCTCCTGCATGGGAGACATGGATTTACCGTGCCTTGACCTTCCTGGTTGCCAGCTGTCCCTGTGCGCTGGTTATCAGTATCCCTCTGAGTTTCTTTGCCGGTATTGGCGGAGCAAGTAATCAGGGGATTCTGGTAAAGGGTTCTAA
>URYA01000038.1 GCA_900551975.1 uncultured Collinsella sp.
CCAAATAGGGACAGGTTTATTTTGGCAGGTCAAACGCTTTACCCATCAGGATAAACCTGTCCATTTTGTCAAGCTCCTACGCCGCGGCGCAGACGCTGCCGAGCAGCTCGCGCAGAGGAGACCCGATGCCCTCTAACAGCTCGGGTGCGATAATGGCAAAAACGGGAACCTCGCCGGCTCCCGCGACGGCAGGCACCTTGCCCTCCGAGACAATACATCCATAAGGGACAAAACCGTCTTCGCCGGCATCGAGCGTCGCCATGCGACGGGCGAGTTCGCGTGCAAAGCCCGCCGTATCGGCATCGCCGATCGCCAGGACAAAGTCCACGCCTTCGTCGGTCGCCAGGGCCACGGCTTCGTCGATCAGCTCGTCTCCCCCGTCGCCCTCAACCGAGCCGCAGCGAAAAAGCACGCGTTCGAGCAGAGCTCGATCAAGCGAGCCGAGCGCCGCCGAGACGAGCTCATCGTGCGTATGCTTGTCACCGCCCAACACGACCAGCGCCTTGGTGCCACCGTAGTGAGCGACCAATCGTCCGCACCAGCGAGCCACGTCTCCATCCGCAACAAGGCGCGTCGGCATACCAAACCCATAGTTGACCATCTTTCCCACAACCCTTCCGTGCGTATAGGCGGTATCAATCGTTAGGCTCATGCTACGAAGCAAGGTTTTCCGAGCTGTTTCGTACTCTTTAGAGCTGCGTTAAAACCCGATCCAACCGCACGACCATACCTACCAAAACAAACCAGTCCCTTTTTGACAGGTTTTGACGATGTCCGGATGAGAGGGTATTATCGAACAGATATTCGATAAGAACATGTGTTTGATGATAGGACACGGATGGCGCACGAGCAGCACACCTATATCTGCATCGACCTCAAGACGTTTTATGCCAGCGTCGAGTGCGTCGACCGTGGGCTCGATCCGCTCACCACCAACCTAGTCGTTGCCGACGAATCGCGCGGACGCACGACCATCTGCCTCGCCATCACGCAGGCCATGAAGGACTTAGGAATTCACAATCGCTGCCGCCTATTTGAGATTCCCGATGGCATCGACTACATCACGGCCGTACCGCGCATGCAGCACTACATGGAGGTGTCGGCGAAAATCTACGGTATCTATCTGGAATACGTCAGCCCCCAGGACGTGCACGTCTACTCCATCGATGAGTGCTTTATCGACGTGACGCCCTATCTGGACCTCTATCACACAGATGCGGAAGGGCTCGCCTGCACGCTGCGCGACGAGGTCTTGGCGCGCACCGGCATCACGGCGACGGTCGGCATCGGCCCCAACCTATTCCAGGCCAAGGTGGCGCTCGACGTCACCGCCAAGCACGTACCCAGTCGCATCGGCAAACTCGACGACGAGACCTTTCGCAAGGAGATCTGGTCCCATCGCCCCATCACCGACATCTGGGGCATCGGCCCCGGCGTGGCGACACGCCTCGAAAAGTACGGCGTCTACGATCTGATGGGCGTCGCGGCTCTCGACGAGAACCTGCTCTACGACGAACTCGGCGTCAATGCCGAATATCTTATCGACCACGCCTTCGGGCGTGAGCCGACAACCATCGCCGATATCCAAGCCTATCGCCCGCAAGCAACCTCGACCACCACAGGGCAGGTACTCTCGAAGGGCTATGCCTACGAGCAAGCATACACCGTCTTGCGCGAGATGGTCGACAACGCCGTTTTAGACTTGGTCGATAAGCACGTGGTCTGCGACAGCATCTCGCTCTTTGTGGGTTATGCGAGCGAGCGGGCCGACATACGCCGCCTCGACGCCAGCGGCACAGCGCAATATATGGACGGATGTGGGCACCTGCGCTCGAGCACGTCGAGTATCGAACCCACCGCAACCGCCGGCCCCGGGCTCGCGCCCCGTGCTCCCAAGCCCGTCCAGCGCGATGACGAAAGGCGTCGCCTGGTGCGCGAAGCGCAGGCAATCGATGGCATCTTTGTGGGAGAGCACGGCGGCAAACCGCGCGGTGGATATGCTGCACTCGTTGCACACTCAAACGCCTCGCGAAAGCTGCCCGAGCGCACCAATTCGTTTAAGAAGATCATGGGCTATTTCGATGAGCTCTGGGCGCAGACTGTCGATCCCAAACGACCGGTCAAGCGCATCAACCTGGGATTTGGCAACCTCATGCCCGAGGAATTTGCCACTATCGACCTGTTCAGCGATGTTAAGGCCGATGAGCGCGAGCGCGACCTGGCGCGCGCCGTCCTGGCCGTGAAGGGCAAGTACGGTAAGAACGCGCTCGTCAAGGGATTAAGCTTTACCGCTGGCGCCACCGCACGCGAACGCAACGATCAGGTGGGAGGACATCGTGCCTAAGTCCCAACAACAGCCGATGCGGCCACCGACACCTTTTGAACGCCTAGCGGACCCCGAGGGAAGACGTCGCTCCGCCGACCCAAAGCTCACCGCCAACGGCACCGTCCGTGCCGGCCGTGCCGCGCAGTTTATGCCCTTTGCCGCCCTCACGGGATACTACGAGCTCGTGCGTAAACAAGAGATCACCGCCGAGCCAAAATGCGAACTCACAGAAGAAAAAGCCCTCGAACTTTCGAAAAAGCTCGAGGGCCTCAAGCGTGGCGACTTGGTTCGTGTCACCTATTACGATACATACGGCTATCGCAGCCGCACCGGCATCCTCGACGAGGCGCTCCCTGCTTTCAAACTCCTCAAGCTCAAAGATATCGCCATCGACTTCGACGACATCCAGGACATCGAGCTACGCGGACGAGCCTAGACAAGGACGCGCATCCAAGGCAAGGCCTACAGCGTCATGACGTAGTAACCCGCATCTCTCACGGCAGCCTCAAGGACACCGCGATCGATCGGCCGCTTGGAGCGCACGCGCGCTGTGTGGTCCGCATACGTCACCGTTGCCCACACGCCATCCAGCGCATTGAGGGCATTGGCTACGTTCTGAGCGCAGCCGTCACAGCTCATGCCGCCGATGAGCAGCTCATCGCTATAGGGGTAGTGGGACGGATCGGTATCCGCAACCACTACCTTCTTGGCCTTCTTACCGCTCGTGCCATCGCTGCAGCAGCTCTTTCCGTGTGTCGAAGCGACAATGCGACGCAGTCCAAAAAACATGCCGACGGCAATGACGGCCAACACGATGAGATTCGCAGGGTTGAGCAAGTCGCTCATGCGTTCCCCTTTCAAGTAGCACTATCTAGATACCCCCATGGGGTGTCCCCATCTTAACCCAAAATCGTGTCCGTTCGGTCAATTAGTTTCCCTCTTCAAACTTTTTTGTTGACCATGGCTTACTTTCGTGTATAAGTTTTCCTAGGCTAACAACTGAGGACCCGAAAGGAGCATCGTGACTCGAACCATTGACATCCCAACATACCAAACGGCTGTCGTGCGCAACTGCTCCCCTACGCTCGCGGGTATCAAGCCGGCTTCGCTCTTTACCTATCCCGGCGTCTACGCCAACCAAAACGGAAAACCCGGCGCCGCCCATATCGAAGAGCGACGCTCTCGCCTGCTCGCCGTCATGGCCCAATGCAACCGCGAGCTCCAGCCACTCGGAATCCATATGAGCGTTTTGGTCTGGCGCCCCTGCGGAGCGCTCATCTATGTGTATCGCCCTGCGGACCTCATGCGATACCTCTCCGACCCCCGTGCCACGACGGCGCTAGCCGCCGAAGGTTACGATGTCCACAACCTGCCCGCATCCCTGGTGCATCTCGCCGCGCGCATCACGCTGGCAAGCAGCAATGCCGCAGAAAGCGCCTATGACGGCAGCGTCTGCGCACTCGCGCGAAATAGGCACTGCGATACGGGGTGCATATGCGAGTTCCCCCACGAAATTGGCTATTTTTTGGGCTATCCCTACGAAGATGTCCATCAGTTTATCGTCCAGCACGGCGAAAACTATAAGGTCTTTGGCGCATGGAAGGTATACACAAACGTTGAGCAGGCGCTCACGACCTTCGATTCCTATCGCGCATGCACGCAATACCTTACCTACATCTATCAACAGGGCTGCACCCTGGGACAACTTGTCCAGGCAACCCGATAGAGCATACAAGACGCGGCCGCACGCCGCACAACCGAAAGGAAAACATATGAGCAAGATCGCCGTCGTCTACTGGAGCGGTACAGGCAACACCGAGGCCATGGCAAACCTCGTCGCCGAAGGCGCCACGTCCGCGGGCGCCGAGACTGAGGTCATCCCCTGCGCCGACTTCTCTGCCGACAAGGTCGCGGAATTTGACGCCATTGCCTTCGGCTGCCCCGCCATGGGCTCCGAGGAGCTTGAATACGATGAGTTCCAACCGATGTGGGACGAAGTCAAGGAAACCCTCGGCGACAAGAAGGTCGTCCTCTTTGGCTCTTATTCGTGGGCCGAGGGCGAGTGGATGGACAACTGGAAGGCCGACGCCGACGAGGCAGGTGTCAACGTCGTCGATTCCGTCATTTGCTACGACGCCCCCGACGATGAGGGCGAGGCGGCCTGCCGCGCCCTTGGAGCTGAGCTCGCCTAGCGGCAATGAGCTCCGCCCGTAACGCGCTCTGCACCAAAACACATTCGCGTCCCAACAAAAACGGGAGCCGGATCACATCCGGCTCCCGTTTTCTGCTATGTCAGTCATATAAAGCGGCTACGAGATATTGCCCAAAAACGCCTTGGTGCGTTCGCTCTTAGGATGGTCGAAGACCTCGCTCGGCGTGCCATCCTCCACGATAACGCCGCCGTCCATAAAGACGACGCGGTCGGCGACGTCGCGGGCAAAGCCCATCTCGTGCGTCACCACGATCATGGTCATACCGTCATGCGCAAGATCGCGCATGACGCCCAATACATCGCGGACAAGCTCAGGATCGAGCGCCGACGTGGCCTCGTCAAAGAGCATCACGTGCGGATTCATCGACAGGGCGCGGGCGATGGCCACGCGCTGCTGCTGACCGCCCGAAAGCTGACTCGGCATAAAATCGATGCGCTCGGCCAGGCCGACCTTGGTCAGCTCCTCGATGGCAATCTTCTCGGCCTCTTCCTTGCTGCGCTTGAGCACCTTTTGCTGCGCAAGCATGACGTTCTTTTTGACCGACAGGTGCGGGAACAAGTTGAACTGCTGAAACACCATGCCCAAGTGCGTACGCACCTTATTGAGGTCAACGCCCTTGGCGCACACATCCACGCCCTCGACGACAATCGAACCACTCGTGGGCTCCTCGAGACGGTTAATGCAGCGAAGCATCGTCGACTTGCCCGAACCCGAAGGGCCCAGGACTACGACGACCTCGCCCTTGTGCACATCAAGGTCGATGTCGCGCAGGACCACGTTATCGCCAAAGGCCTTCTGGAGATTCTTGATGCTGACGACGACCTCGTTCGAGTTATTGGTTTCGCTCATAATAGAACCTCCTTACAGACCAGCGATATGGTCGGCGGGCGTCGCGACAACCTGTCCGGCGCTCTTGGTGGGACGCTTCTTTTTGGTTTCGGCCGTACCCAGCAGCCTCGCCTCAAGACCGCTCACCAAGCGCGCAAGCGGCAGGGTAATGACCAGATAGAACAGGGCGGCAACCACATACGGCGTAATGGAGCCCGTTGTTGCCACGATGGTGCGGGCGTTCATGACGATCTCGACCACGCCCACGGCGGCAAGCAGCGACGTATCCTTGTAAAGCAGGATAAACTCGCTGGTCAGCGTAGGCAGGACATTGCGGAACGTCTGCGGAATCATAACGTAGAGCAGCGTCTGGAAGGCATTCATGCCCAGCGAGCGAGCAGCCTCGTTTTGACCCTTGGGGATCGACTGAATACCGGCACGGAAGATCTCGCACAGGTACGCAGACGAGTTCATGGCCATGACGATAACGCCCAAGACGTAGTCGTCAACCTTGACACCGGCAAGCGGCAGGCCAAAGAACGCAATGTAGATCTGCAGGAACGCCGGCGTGCCGCGGATGATATTCACATAGATGCCGGCAAGACAACGAAGGATGCGCGACTTGGAAATGCGCATGAGCGACAGCGCAAAGCCAAAGGGAATGGCCAACGGAAATGCCACGAGCACGATCGAGAGCGACATAAGGAAGCCCTTAAAGACGATCGGCAGGCTCTGGACCAAAATGACCGGGTTCAGGAACAGGCGAAGGAACATGTTGGAATTCCATGCCTCGACCCACGGCTGTTCCTTAAGGTCGGCCAGGAAGTTATCGAATGCCGTCACGCCCTTAATCTCGACGGAAGGAATCTTGGAAATCTTCTTGGTCGAACCGTCGGCAAGCGTATAGGTGCCGCTAAAGGCCTCATCGCCGCCCTCGACGGGAAACGTCACGCCGTAAACCTCGACACGGAAAAAGCCGCCGGCAGGCGCCGTCTCGCCAAAGTCAATCTTGAGCGTCTGGCCGTCAGCCTTGCACGTGGGCTTCATGGGCGTACGATCCATGAGGTCCTCGCCCGAGAGCATCGTCAATCGCGTGTCATCGGTACCAAACGTCGTGCCGTCGACAAACGTCAGCGAAAGACCGCTCAGCTCCTCATCGGCATCGGCTTGGACCTCCCAGGTAATGCGCGTCTCGGTACCGCCGACCACAGCGCTGCCCGAACCGGTGTTGGGTCGGGCGGTAATCTTTGCGGTCTCAAGCGCCTGGGCGGTCGTGGGCGCATATGCCCCCGCGCAAACCAGCGCGAGCGCCACGGCCATGACGCAGACTAGCTTTTGGAGCAAGGCGGGCAGTGGAAAATGCTGCTCCGCGGCCCCTTTGTTCAGTCGAGACAAGGTGGCTCCTATCGTAGAAGTTGCCGACAAAACGAGACGGAAACGCTCTCCGTCAAGAGAAGCGCAAAGGCCCTCTCCGCCAAAACGGAAAGGGCCCGCGCGCAATCAAGTAGTTATTTTACTTGATGTTGTACTTAGCCATGAGGGCGTCAACGGTACCGTCGTCGGTCAGGTCCTTGATGGCCTGGTTGATGTCGTCCTTGAGCTTGGTGTTGCCCTGGTTGATGGCGATGGCGTACTCCTCGCCGGTGCTGATCTGCTTAATGGTCTGACAGGTGTTGAACTGCTCGGCGGTCAGCTGGCTAGCAACGGAGCGGTTGGTGACTACGGCGTCGCCCTTATCGGACTGCAGAGCGCTAAAGCACTCGGTGGCGTCCTTGTAGGGGACGATCTTGGCCTTGGGGAAGTTCTCCTGGGCAAAGGACTCGGCGGTCGAGCCAGACTGGACGATGATGGTAGCGTCAGCATTATTGAGCTTCTCGCTGTAGTTATCGGCCGTGATGTCGGTGTTATCGACCTTGGTCACGATAGCCTGATCGTCCATGTAGTAGGAATCGGAGAAAGTGACTTCCTTCTCACGCTCGGGCGTGTCAGTGATAGCCGCGATGGAAACGTCATACTTGGCGCCCGAAGCGACGCCCGGAACCAGCGTGTCAAAGTCGTTATTGACGTACTCGACATCCAGGCCCAGCTTGTCGCCGATGGCCTTGATGAGCTCAAGGTCAAAGCCCTGATAATCGCCGTTGTCATCCTTGTACTCAAACGGAGCGTACTCGGCAGAGGTGCCGACGGTCAGCGTACCGTCCTTGACGAGCGCGTACTCCTTGGAGCCGTCGACCTTCTCGACCTTAGCGTCGTCAGAGCTGCTAGAACCGGCATCAGAGCCAGAGGTGGCGTTGGACGAGCCGCAGCCCGTCAGAGCGAGGGCGAGCGCCATAGCACCCGTGGCGGCAAATGCGCCAAGCTTCTTCAGCTTCATAATCAGTCTCCTTCCGGTGACCTCGTTTGATTCAGAGGTCTGCAAAAACTGTTGGCTATTATGCACCCGGAATTACGAATCTGCAATGAGAAAACTGATTGAAACAAACCCATAACGTGAATGGAATACTCTACTTTGTGACAGTCATTACTGCTGCAATGACCTTAATAGTCTAATTTCAGCTGCATAACCTGCAAGTTCGTTCGGAGTCTCCAAAATAAACGGCAGCGAACGCAAGTGGCCATTCGATACAATATTCTGCATAGCCTGCATACCGCCACCAAATTCCTCGCTGCCAAGGTATCCCTTGCCGATGCACTCGTGACGATCTTTATGGGCGCCACAAGGGTTCTTCGAATCGTTGATGTGTACGGCATGCAAGCGATCGATACCCACCACGCGGTCGAACTCGTCGAGTACGCCGTCCAGATCATGGATGATGTCGTAGCCGGCATCGCTCACATGGCAGGTGTCCAAACAAACGCCCAGCTTATCGGACAGCTCTGGGCACTTGGCGGCAACGCCCTCGATAATGCACGCCAGCTCCTCAAAGCTGCGGCCCACCTCGGTACCCTTGCCGGCCATGGTCTCGAGCAGCACCGTCGTCTGCTGGCCCTCAAACATCACCTGGCACAGGGTGTCGACAATCATCTGAATGCCGGCGTCGGAGCCCTGCCCCACATGCGCACCGGGATGGAAGTTGTAGTAGTTGCCGGGCAGCGCCTCCATGCGCCGCAGGTCCTCTGCCATGGCCTCCAGGGCAAACTCGCGCGCCCGCTCTTTGGCTGAGCAGGGGTTATAGGTATACGGGGCATGAGCCACGAGCGGGCCAAAGTCGTTTTGCTCCATAAGCTCGCGCAGGGCCGCCACGTCATCCATGTCAAGGTCTTTCGCCTTGCCGCCGCGCGGGTTGCGCGTAAAGAATGCAAAGGTATTGGCGCCAATGGACAACGCTGTCTCCCCCATTGCCCGATAGCCCTTCGTCGTCGAAAGATGGCACCCGATCGTCAGCATCTCCAGCTCCCTCCTCATCAGTTGCGGAAAAATACGGTCTATTGGTGCCTTATTTTGGCGCAAACAGACCGTATTCCACCGCAAGTTATAAAAGGGGCATCAAGAGCAAAGGCCTCCAGGCATTCCAAGCGCTGGCGCCATGCCCCCACGCCCTAAAGTTTCAAGCGAATCGCATCGATGATGTGCGCACAGCGCTGTGTGGCGGCTAGGCACATGATGGGGCTTTCGAGTTTCCCCGCCTGAATGAGCTGCGTCGCATGCGACGCCTCACCGTAAAAATCATCGACTTCAAATGGTGCATCGATTTCGAGTACTCGACCGTCGGAATACTTCACATGAGCGAGCTCGGGGCGATGGAGCCGCTCGATTTCCAACGAGCCCCGCTCACAGGCAATCGTTAAGCGGCTTTCATATGTTGCTTCGCCGTCGCACACCATATGAATGGGTATACCGCCGACGCTCATATGGATCTCGTCGGCCCAATCGACGCGACCGCCCGATACGTCACGCCAGCGAACTTCACGGGACGAAACCTCGCAAGCGCCCGCGAGCAAATCCTCAAACCAACCGACCGCATAGCAGCCCATGTCATATAGACAGCCGCCCTGCAACGGATCAAGCAGATAGCCCGAAGGAGACTCGCCGTAATCGAGCTTTTGCACGCTTTCGATCGAGACAATACGGCCAAGCTCACCCGACGCAAACAAGTCCTTCACGCGAGTGCGCATCGGGCAAAACCGATTCTTCATCGCCTCCATAAACAGCACGCCGCACTCGCGAGAGGTGGAGGCAATCGAGAGAGCCTCTTCCTCACTCAAAACGGCCGGCTTTTCGCACAGCACGGCCTTTCCGGCACGCAGCGCGCGACAGGCCCAACGCGTATGCATGCCATGCGGAAGAGCCAAGTAGATTGCGTCGACATCGGGGTCGGCAATCAGCGCGTCATAAGCCGCATCGCCGTTATCGTCGACCGAGGCATGGCCATGGGCAGCATCGATCGAAAACGCTTGGCAAAATTCCTCGACATGTGCAGGAGTGCGGCCGGCCGCAGCCACCAGCCGTGCCCCATCGACCTTCTTGAGCGACGAAGCAAATCGATGAGAGATGTGCCCAGCGCCCAAAATGCCCCAACGGACCTCACGCGAATCATTGCGTAAGCCTCGGTCGCCCACGATAGCCTCCCATCAGTTGCGGCAAAAAAGTTCCTGCTATCGCCCTATTCTGCCGCAAACAGGGACTATTCCATCACAAGATATAAAAGGGTCATGAGGAGCGAGTTTTGCTGAAGACTTTAAGCATGACCGTTACGGGGCCAGGCTGGAAACGTCGGCGCACGTCATCGAGACGCTCGGGAATATCGATGTGCTGCGGGCAGTGACGCGCGCATTTGCCGCACTTGACGCAATTGCTCACCAGCTTGGGCTCGTTCGTCCGTACCGCGCTCGCCGTAAAGTATTGAGACAGCCCCGTAAACCAACTATGTGCGTAGCTCGCGTTGTAGGCGCCAAAGCAACCGGGAATATTGATGCCCTTTGGGCACGGCATGCAGTAGCCGCATCCCGTGCAGGGCACGCGATTCGATTTTTCAAACTCTCCCAGCACACGCGCGATGGTATCGAGCCGCTCTGTCGTCATCGAATCCGGCAGCGCGCAATCCGCCAATGCCGCGTTCTCGTCCACCTGCGCGGTATCGGTCATGCCCGAAAGCAGCATCGTGACTTGAGGATGGTTCCACACCCACGAAAGGCCCCAAGCAGCCGGCGTCTTCAGGTACGGATCGCGTACGTCATCGAGCACGGCGCGGGCCCGCGGAGGCAGCTTGCCCGCCAGGCGTCCACCCAAAAGCGGTTCCATCACAAACACCGCGAGCCCGCGCTCGGCGGCTG
>URYA01000039.1 GCA_900551975.1 uncultured Collinsella sp.
CGACATCGGAAAGCAGCGCGCCGGCTGCCGCCGTGACGTGCGTGCCGTCGATCGTAATGTCGGAGAGGCCTTCGCCCAGCGCCACGACGACGCCACGGATGCCCTTGTCGCCGACGAGCAGGTCGGAGCCGTTGCCCACGATGGTGAGGGGCAGGTCGCAGCGATAGCAGGTATCGAGCGTGGCGACGAGGCCCTGCTCGGTATCGGGCGTGACAAAGACGTCGGCCGGGCCGCCGATCTTAAACGTGGTGTGCTCGCGCATGGGCTCGCTCATCAGCACGTTGTCCTCGCCGGCAACGCCAGCAAGTGCGCACAGCAGGTCCTCGTTAAAAAAGTCGTTCTCGTGCATACGAATATCCGCCTTTTGGTGGTCGTTGTCATCAATCGATTGCAATATACCCCACCTGGACGGATTTGGTGCGCTGGCGGCGATAAAACAGCCGTCTACCGGATTGGTAAAGTGTTTATCACCGAGGTAGAGGGGTAGTCGCTATACTTTCAAGAGATTGCGCGTAAACCCGGAGGGAGCGAGATGGCCAACAAAGTCACCCTCAAGCAGATCGCCCAGGAGGTGGGGCTTTCCCCCTCGTCGGTCTCGCTTGTTCTCAATAATCGGCCCTGTCGCATCTCGGAAGAAAACCGCAAACTCATCAAGGAGGTCGCGGCGCGCAACCACTATGTCCCCAACCAGATTGCGCGTAGTCTGGTCATGCGCGAGTCGCGCACGCTGGGCCTTATCGTCCCTAACATCGAGAGCCGCTTTTTTGCCTCGCTCGCCGGTAGCCTGGAAAAGCGCTGCCGGGAGGATGGCTATGCGCTCTTCATTACCAGCTCGGGTGGAAGCGCCGATGACGATTTGGAACTGCTGCGCCAGCTGGTGACGCGCGGCGTCGACGGCGTCTTCCTGGTTGTGGGCGACGAGTTCTCCGACGATCGTGCCCTGCGCGAGGAGGTGAGCCATCTGCCTATCCCTGCCGTGATGGTCGACCGTGCCATTGAGGGGCTCGAGTGCGACAAGGTGATGTTCGACCACGAGATGGGCGGCTACATGGCCACCCGCTATCTGATCGAGCAAGGCCACCGTCGCATTGCCTGCTTGGTTAACGCGCGCCGTTCCAATACGGGGCGTAAGCGACTTGCCGGCTATGAGCGCGCACTGCGCGAGGTTGGCTTGCCTATCGACGCGCGCTTGGAGTTTGAGAGCGAGTACTACATTCCGAGCGCATACGAGGCCTCGGAGGCGGTACTCGCAACTGATGCCACCGCCGTGTTCGCAAGCTCGGATAACATTGCCCTTGGTTTGCTCAAGCGCCTGCACGAGATGGGGAAGAGCATTCCGGGCGATATTTCGGTCGTAAGCTATGACAACTCGGCCGCCGACGTTCTCTTTGAGCCAGCGCTGACCGCGATTGAGCAAGATCCTAGTGTCCTTGCGGAGCATGCTTTTGGCCGCATGTCCAAGCGTCTTGCCGGTAGGGGTGGTAGGCGTGCCGAAGAGGTCGTCCTGGAGCCGGCACTTATCGTTAAGGGCAGCGTGCTCGAACTTACCGAATGTAGCTAAGCGTACTTGTTTGTTTGCATAGATTGCATGCGGAGCGTCCGCTATTTGCCGACGGGGCCGGGGTGCCTGCTTTGTTTTGAGAAGTTCGCGAAGCCCACCTCTCAAAACAAAGCAGGCACCCCGGCCCTCGTCCGTTAACTCTTCCGCTGGGCGAGCCTTAGACGCCGCGCACCGATAGGGTAAGGCAGCGGCTTGAAATTGGTGCTATATTCAGCTTGAGTTGTTTAATGCTAGTACGGGAGGCTGATATGGGGCTGTTCAAGAAGAAAAACCCGCAGGATGCCTTTGATCCCGATGTGTTTACCATCACGGATACGATTTTGGACCCGCCGCGGTTTACATTTTTGCCGGCTATCTACCAGGATGCCACGCGTCGCAAGTGGGCCGTGCATCAACGCGGTGGCGAGCCGAAGATTTTTGACTATGCGGACGTGTTGCAGTGCGAAGTGGCCGAGGCGGGCGATCCGGAGGCCGAAGAAGCGGTCTCTAAACAGGAATTTGCCCAGCGTATCCTGGCAAATCCTGCCAAGGCGGCGAAAATAAACGCTGCCAAGCGTAATATGTGTCTTGGTATGGGCGTTGTTGTGGCGGTTCAGACGGGAAAAGATGAGGTTTCCAAATTAGAGATTCCCGTTATGACCGACGAAGTCAAACGCGATTCAAGTCTATATAAGTCGTATCGGAATGTCGCCGAGAAGATCAAGGCCGAATTTGATGCCATGGGAGGGCTGGCCTAATTTTGGCGGCATACGTTTCTGAATGAGGAGTCTGTGCAATGGCAGGCGAATCTTATGCAATTCCCCCCAAAGATCGTGCTGTTGAGGGAATTCTTTGGTATATCCAGCACCATCAGCTTGCCGGCGGCGATCGCCTGCCGGCCGAGCGCGTGCTGTGCGAAGAGATTGGCGTTTCGCGTACGGCGTTGCGTGCCGGTATCACGCGGCTTATCTCGTGTGGAACGCTCGAGAGCCGTTGCGGATCGGGCACGTATGTGTGTCCTCCCAAGCCGCTGAATATCTTCCAGGAAACGTATAACTTTTCCGATGCTGTGCGGACTGCCGGCCTGCACCCCTCTTCTCGTCTGGTTTCCACCGGGACCATCGAGGCGGATGAGGCGCTTGCCGACAAGCTTGGGGTGGCTGTAGGCGCTCCCTTGCTCCGCATGCAGCGCGTTCGACTTATTGAGGGCGAGCCGGCGTCAATCGAGACCGCTCACGTTAACCTGTCCCTGTGCCCATCGCTTCCCGAGCACGATTTTGAGTGTGAGAGCCTTTACGATGTCTTGCTCAAAGAAGGTGGCGTGCGTGTTGAGCATGGACGTGAGCATATCTCCATCTCGCGTTTGAACGTCGAAGAGGCCGAGCTGCTCCAGCAAGAAGAGGGAACGCCGGTGTTCTATGAGAGCACGATCGAATTTGATAAGGACATGCGTTTTGTGGAGCATTGCAAATCGGTGATTTTGCCCACAAAGTTCCGCTTTGCCGATAACGGTGAAAAGAACGGCATGAGGAGCGTGGCAGGTGAACAATGGCTGAAACAGTAGATGCCACCCCGGTTTATATGCGCATACGACGTCGCATTGAAGAGCGTATCGAACGCGGTGTATATCCCACGGGTTCCATGATTCCGTCCGAAAAAGACCTCGCCGAGGAATTTGGTACGACACGCTTGACCATCCGGAGTGCTGTCGATGAGTTGGTTCGGCGCGGGCAGATTCGTCGCGTCCGCGGAAAGGGCGCGTTTGTGGCACAGAAAGTGCCCGTTGCCTACGAGCGAACAGGAGGCTTTCGCGAGTCGGTTCGTGCTTCGGGCGGCGAGCCGTCCGTCCGCATCCTCGCGCGTTCCAAGCGTTATGCGGGCCCATATTATGCCAACCTGTTTGGTATTGCCGAGGACGATTTGCTGTATTCGATTCGGCGTTTGAACTGCGTCAACGGCGATCCCGTATCGATTGAGATGGCGTTCATCCCGTGCCTGCTGTTTCCCACAATCGAAAATATTGACGTGTCGGTCTTCAGTTTGTACGAGACCTATGAGATGCTGGGCCGAAAGCCGGTCATGGCGCAGGAGAAGCTCGATATCGAGGCACTGGGCGCGCGAGATGCCGGCCTGCTTGGACTGGAGCAGGGCGATCTTGCCTTGACGCTTGAGTGCGTGAGCTTCGATGCGAGCGGCCAGGCGATCGAGTACGTCAAGTCGTTTAACCGCGGTGATGCGGGTGGATATACCTATACGTACTAGCTGGTTTTTTTGCATAACGGGCTGAAAAGCTGACGGAATTTTGATTCGTTGAGCAGACTGTATATACAACCTTACATGGCTCAAAATCGACCGTTCGCCGAAGGGGATAAATTAATCGACAAAGAGGTATCAAAAAGCCGTAACCTGTAACTGTGATTGGTATCAAATACTAATGATTTGTCACGAGGTGAGACGATGAAGATGCTCGATTACGTTCAGCTTGCCCATGTGCGTATGGGAGAGAACCTCGAGCGTTCGTCTGAGCTGGTAGCGCAGCTCGTTGATATTTTCCAGTCCGGTTCTTTTGACGCGCTGCGCATCGTTGCCTCGGGTTCGTCGCGCCATGCTGCGGATTGCGCCCGCGATTACCTGCAAGATGCGCTGCAGATGCAGGTGTCCGTTGTGACGCCCGAGGCCTTCGTCGATTTTGAACACACCTATCCACAGCATGCGCTTAACATTGCCGTCTCGCAGAGCGGCTATTCAACCAATACGATTGCGGCGCTCGATTACATGCGCGCACACGATATGGCTGCAGTTGCGCTCACGGCAAACGTCGAGGCACCCATCAAGGAACACGCTGACATCGTTCTTGACTACGGTGTGGGCGTCGAGTCGGTGGACTTTGTGACTCTGGGCGTCGAGGTTCTCGTTGAGTACCTGGTGCTCTTTGGTATTTACGGCGGTCAGGCGCGCGGAACGATTGACGCCAAGGGCGTTGCCCAGCGTCTTGACGACCTGCGCGAGGCTATCCAGGCCAATGCCGTGATGTGCAAGACCGCCGAGGCATATGTCCAAGACCACATGCTCGAGCTTTCTGAGCACACGCCCGCTATGGTCGTCGGCAACGGCCCCAACTATGGTGTTGCCGAGGAGGCAGCGCTCAAGCTGAGCGAGACCATCAAGATTCCTGCCATGCATCACGAGGGCGAGGAGTTCGTCCACGGTCCCGAGATGCAGATCGTTCCGGGCTATCTGGTGTTTATTGTCGACGATCCGCAGGGGTCGGAGCGTCTTGCGAATATCGCCGATGCGCTATCGAACGTTACGGCAAAAACGGTGCTGCTCACGGCCCATCCCAAGGGTAGGGCTCACGAGGTTGTGGTGCCTCAGGTTGCTCTGCTGCTCAGCGCAATCCCCAATCTCGTGTTCTTCCAGACGATTGCGGCAATAATCGCCGAGCGTCTGAAGTCATGGGACGTTCACCCGTATCTCGATGCTGTCTCCAAGCAAATGGAGGTCAAGGCAGAGGGCTACGAAGAGTCAGTCAATGCGCTTAAGGCCAAGGCGGCTGAGTGTTACGGAATGTAAGCGGGTTTTGATGCCCGTTGGCATGGGGGATGTGGAAACAACCCCAGAAAGGAGAGACAAATGAAGGAAACCGAGAAGATCGAGATCATGCATTTCGACCAGGAGGGCTATCTCGAGGACGGCAAGGCGCTCTACGAGACCGGAAAGAAGATGACCGCGCTCGCCGACAAGGTCGCCGACGAGGGCTACGACGCCGTGTTCCTGATGGGCGTCGGCGGCACCTGGGACGAGCTCATGCAGCTCGAGTACCTCATGAACAAGTTCGGCGACCGCGACCTCGAGGTCTACCTGATCCACGCCGCCGAGTGGAACGTCATGGGCCACAAGCGCATGACCGAGAAGTCCGTCGTGCTCACCGCCTCCGAGTCCGGCACCACCCCCGAGGTCCTCGAGGCCGTCAAGAAGATGAAGGACATGGGCGTGCGCGTCTACGCCATGACCAAGCCCGAGGGCCCCATCGGCCAGGCTGTCGGCGCCGAGAACTGCGTCGCCATGGCTTCCGATCATGGTAACGGTGGCTGCGAGATGGGCTACTACCTCGCCGACTGCTTCGGCCTGCGCCTGCTCAACCGCCGCGGCTGCTTCCCCAAGTTCGATCTGTTTATCGAGCAGACCAAGGACATCTGGAAGGACATGCTCGATATCCGCAAGCGCTTCGAGCCGCGCGCCGAGGAGCTCGCCAAGAAGTACGCCCTGGCCCCCTACACCATGTTCATCGGCTCCGGCGCCCTGTGGGGCGAGACGATCCTGTTCTCGATGTGCATCCTCGAGGAGATGCAGTGGAAGCGCACCCGCTACATCACCTCGGCCGACTTCTTCCACGGCACCCTCGAGCTCGTGGAGCCGGGCGTCCCGGTCTTCCTGTTCATGGGCGAGGACGAGAACCGCAAGCTCGACGAGCGCGTCCGCGCGTTCCTGACCCGCGGCGTGACCGGCGACACCGACATCAACATCATCGACACCGCCGAGTTCGCGATCCCCGGCCTTGACGACGAGTTCCGCGTCATCGTGTCTCCGTGGATCCTCTCCTCGCTGATCACCGATCGCCTTGCCGCTTACTACGAGACGGTCACCAAGCACAACCTCAACTACCGTCGCTACTATCACCAGTTCGACTACTAAGAGCAAATAACGTTTGTGTAATCGGGCCTCGCTCCTATATGGAACGGGGCCTCGCTTGGGTTGGAGAGTAATTATGAGCTATCCCCAGCTTGCCGTCATGAATATCAGCCATCGTTATTTTGACCTTGAGGAATTCTTTTCTTCGGCAGCGGCCTCGGGCTACACGTGTTGCGAGCTTTGGACCGGGGCGATGCATCTGTATGTCGATTGCCATGGATACGATTCGCTCGAGCAGGTGCAGGAGCTGTCACAGCGGTATGGGATTCGGATTGTGGGGCTTTGTCCCGAACAGAACAACCCCAAGCCGTGGAATATCGCGGCGCGCGGGAATGAGGCGCGCGCTCGCACGCTCGCGTACTTTAAGAACGTTGTGGATATCGCGGCGGAACTTGGAGCCGAGCAGGTCATGGTCTCGAGCGGCTGGGCATTTTTGAACGAGCCGATCGAGGACGCGTGGGGTCGCAGCGCCTCGATGCTGCGTGCGATTGCCGAGCATGCGGGAGAGCGCGGCGTGCGACTGGTGCTCGAGGCCCTACAGCCGGTTGAGTCGATGATCGTGAACTCGGCGGCCGACACGAAGCGCATGATCGAGGCAGTTGATCATCCGGCACTTAAGGCGTGTCTGGATTTGGGCGCTATGGCGGTGGCGGGGGATACCATCGACGATTATTTCGATCTGCTTGGCGATGATGTCGCCCACGTGCATTTTGTCGATGTTGCGGCAGATGGCACGACGCATCTTGCTTGGGGTGACGGCGACCGCGATATGCGCGCCGACCTGGATAGGCTGGTGGCGCGCGGCTATCGCGGAGTTGTTTCGGCCGAGACCTATGACTGGCGCTATTTTGCCGACCCCGCAGCTGCCGATGCGCAGGTAATGGCAGAGTATCGTCGTGCGATTGGCGCCTAGGTGGGACAGGGCGCCGAGTTGGCGTTTGACGCTTTTTGAGAAACGGGACGTGCTTTCCGCTTGAGGCTTCTGGCGGAAAGCACGTCCCAGAACAGGCGCTCAGAATGGGACACACTTTCCGCTGAGGACCTCAACCGGAAACCGCATCCCAGTTTTTGGCTGGCGGGCGGGACGCGCTTTCCCCTATGTTTCCAAATGAATACGGTGTGAGCCGAGGAGGACGATTCTCCCCGCAAACACTCTAGTATGCTAAAGTACCCAGAAGACCGGCGGAGCTATGCCGGTCTTTCGTTCTATATGAAACACAGCATGAGGAGGCTCACCAGATGACGGCCACACCGTGGGGATTCCGGGACATATTGCCCGAGGAGGCTCAGGCGCGCGAGGAGATCGCGCTGACGGTGAAGGGCTGCTTTAGGGAGCATCATTACCTGCCGGTCGAGACGCCGCTGCTCGAGGACAAGGGTTCGCTCGAGGAGGGCGGCCGCATTGCGGACACGCCGTTTAAGCTCTTTGACGATGATGGCCGCCTGCTGGTGGTCCGTCCCGACAACACGTTGCCGATCGTGCGCCTGGTTTCGACCCGCATGCACGCTGCCGACCTGCCCCTGCGCCTTCGCTACGAGGCGCCGGTGGTTCGCGAGTGCCAGCGCAATGCCGGTGGCTCGCGCCAGTTTACACAGCTGGGCTTTGAGCTTATCGGTGCGGGCGATACCGCGGGCGATGTCGAGATCGTCTCGCTGGTGGCCGAGGCCGTGCGCAAGTTGGCGCTGCCCGATGCGCGCATTATCGCGGGCAGCGTGCGTCCGTTTAAGGAGCTACTCGCGGCATGTGAGGATCGCGAGCTGGCCGCCGAGGCCCTGCGCTGCGTGCACGCCAACGACTTTGTGGGCCTCGATGCCCGCGTGGCGGCAAGCGTCGAGTCCGATGCCGTCAAGGCCGCCATTAGCGAGCTGCCGCGCTTGCACGGCGGCGCCGAGGTACTCGACCGCGTCGACGCGCTGCTGACGGCGGCGGGCATTGTCGCGCCGCTCACGCGCGAGCTGCGCGCCCTGGTCGAGGGCCTGGCACCCGAGGACGCCCAGGTGCTGTCCTTCGACTTCTCTATCATGAACTCTTTCGATTACTACACGGGCCTGGTCTTTAAGGCCTATGCCGGCGGCCTGCCCGATCCGGTTGGTTCGGGCGGACGCTATGACTCCATCTTTACCGGCGCATTTGGCGACGGTATCGAGGTGCCGGCGGCGGGCTTCGCCTTTTCGCTCGAGCGCCTGGAGGCCGCGCGCACCTCGGCCGAGGATGCCGCTTCCGATGGCGATCACGCCGCGGGCCGTGGCGCCGAGGGTCCGCTGCGCATTGCCGTGCCCAAGGGCTCGCTCAAGGCCGACACGCTCGACGTGCTTGAGTCCGCGGGCTTGGATGTCTCTGAGCTGCGCGATCCCGGTCGTCATCTCATCGTGCGCGGTCGCGACACGCGTGCCGGCGAGGGCGCGGTCGGCGATATCGAGTTTGTCATTGTGCGTCCCAGCGATGCGCCTGCCTTTGTGGGCTGCGGTGGTGCCGATTGCGGCATCTGCGGTTGGGATTCGCTTATCGAGGCCGACCTCAACCTGCTGCAGCTGGTCGATCTGGGCTATGGCCTGTGCACCTTTATCGAGGCGGAGCCCGCATGGCGCGCCGGTCAGGCCGAGCGCAACTACGCCCGTCGCGGTTCGCTTCGCGTGGCCACCAAGTACCCGCGCATCGCGAGTGCTTGGTATGCCGAGCGCGGTGTGAATGCCGACATCGTTTCGCTGCACGGCAACATCGAGCTGGGCCCCATTGTTGGCATGACCGATCGCATCGTGGACATTACCGCCACGGGCGCCACGCTGCGCGACAATGATCTGGTCATCACCGGCCGCATCATGGACTGCACGGCCCGCTTCTTTGTCAACCCGGGTGCCGCGCGCTTAGATCCGCGCGTACGCAATCTGGCCGATCGCTTGGCGGCAGCCGTGAATGACAAGCATTTTGAGCCCGTCGCGGGCTCGGCACAATAGCGCGAGCACGCACGGGCGCCCCAACGTCTGGGCTGCGGGTCGATTGGCGCCGCCGCCCGGCCTCTCGTTTTTCGAACACAACCTCGACCGATAGGGGATACCGATATGAAAACCATCAAGCTTGCCCCCGGTGAGCGCCTCGTTACCAACCAGCTCAACCGCAAGGGCGTGCTGCCGCAAAACATCGTCGACGCCGCCCGCGATATCGTGGCCAACGTGCGTGCCAACGGCGATGCCGCGGTGCGCGATTACTGTCGGCGTTTTGACGGTGTTGAGCTGCAGAGCTTCCGTCTGCCGCAAGAGCAGATTGATGCCGCGCTCGAAGGCCTCGACCCGGCTTTTGTCGCCGCGCTCGAGAAGGCTGCGCGCCAGATTCGCGAATTCCACCAGCGCGAGGTCGAGCAGAGCTGGTTTACCACGCGTGCGGACGGCACGATGCTCGGCGTTAAGGTGACCCCGCTCGCGGCGGCCGGCATCTACGTGCCGGGCGGTCGCGCGCAGTATCCCTCCACGGTGCTCATGAACGCCATTCCCGCCAAGGTTGCCGGCGTCAAGCGCGTGGTTATGGTGACCCCGCCGCAAAAGGACGGCCTGATCAGCCCCTACACGCTTGCCGCGGCAAAGCTCGGCGGCGTGGACGAAATCTATATGGTGGGCGGCGCTCAGGCCGTGGCCGCGCTGGCGTACGGCACCGAGACCATTCCGTGCGTCGACAAAATCACCGGTCCGGGCAACGCCTTTGTTGCCGCGGCCAAGCAGATTGTCTCGGGCGACGTGGGTATCGATATGGTCGCTGGCCCCTCCGAGGTCTGTGTGCTGGCCGACGCCACGGCCAAGCCCATGGTGGTCGCGGCCGACCTGATGGCCCAGGCCGAACACGATCCGCTGGCAGCCTGCTATCTGGTGACTTGTGACGAGCAGTTTGCGCGCGAGGTCGAGGCCGGCATCGACATCCTGGTGGCGCAGTCGCCGCGTGCCGAGATCACGCGTGCCTCGCTCGATAACGAGGGCACCATCGTGGTGGCTGCCGATATGGCTGGCGCCGTCGAAGCGGTGAACACCGTGGCGCCCGAGCACCTTGAGCTGCACTGCAAGGACGCGATGGGCCTGCTCGGCGGTATTAGTAACGCCGGCGCCATCTTTGTGGGCGCTTGGAGCTCCGAACCGCTTGGCGATTACGTTGCCGGCCCCAACCACACACTGCCGACCGGCGGTACGGCCATGTTCTCCAACCCGCTTTCGGTGGAGGAGTTCGTCAAACGCTCGAGCGTCATTTGCTATACGCCCGAGGGCCTGCTCTCCGACGCTCCCGCTACGCAGCGCCTGGCCGAGGCCGAGGGTCTGTGGGCGCACGCGCTTTCCGCCGCCCTGCGTCGCCGCGTGCTGGAGAAGGGCGAGGATGCCGTGAGCGCCGAGTCGCTG
>URYA01000040.1 GCA_900551975.1 uncultured Collinsella sp.
GGAATGCCGGCAGATAGAAAGCTCCGACGTGGAGCCGGGTGGTATAGTAGCGGGTGCGCAGATTGAGCGCCTTCCATGCGTCGGCGTCCAGATCGTCGATGGGGTGGTACTTCTTGCTGGCAAAGCCGAAGAGCCAGTAGCCGGCGGCGAAGGTCGGAATGTGTGCCTGATAGACCCGGCTGACGGGGAAGGTGGACGCGATGCGCTTGTGGCTGCGCTGCATGGCGCTGGCGTCCTCGGTGTAGAAGGGGCTGCCCTGCTGGTTGACCATGATACCGTCTTCTTTCAGGGCGTTGAAGCAGCTGCCGTAGAACTCCCGGGTGAACAGGCCCTCGGAGGGGCCGAAGGGGTCGGAGGAGTCCACGATGATGAGGTCATATTCCTCCTCGCAGCGGCGGATGTATTTCAGAGCGTTCTCGAAGTAGATGTGGACCCGGCGGTCGTCCATCCGGCAGGCGTTGCCGGGCAGATAGGCGCGGCAGGCCTCCACGACCTGGGGGTCCATCTCCACGAGGTCGATGCGCTCGACCCGGTCGTAGCGGGTCAGCTCCCGCACCACGCCGCCGTCGCCTGCACCGATGACGAGGATGTCTTTTGCCTCCTTGTGGACGGCCATGGGAACGTGGACGATCATCTCGTCGTAGATGAACTCGTCCCGCTCGGTGAGCATCACATTGCCGTCCAGCGTCAGCACCCGGCCAAACTCAGGCGTCTCAAAAATGTCGATGCGCTGATAGTCGCTCTGCTTGGAGTAGAGCTGCTTGTTCACCCGGATGCTGTGCTTGACGTCCGGGGTGTGAAATTCCGAAAACCAAAACTCCATCTGCTTTCCCTCCTTATGCCAGAACATTCAGGTGCAAAATTTCGGGGTCCTCCGGGCCGGTCATGCTGCAGCCCTTGGCCTTGGCGTACTCGATGTAGTTCAGGATCTCCTTGGTGATGCGCTCGCCGGGTGCAAGGATGGGGATGCCCGGGGGATAGCACATGACGAACTCGCTGCACACCATGCCCTCGGTCTCCCGCAGGGGCAGGCTCTTTTTGGGGGCATAGAAGGCCTCCTGCGGGCTGGCAGCCACCACGGGGTCGATGTATTCCTGACTCAGCAGACCCGAGCCATCGGTGCGGTAGCGGCGCTTGATCTCGGCCAGCGCACTGACCAGACGCTCCACCTCCTGCGGGCGGTCGCCGATGGACAGGTAGGCAAGGATGTTGCCGATATCGCCGAACTCGATCTGAATGTCATACTCGTCCCGCAGGATGTCGTAGACCTCGATGCCGGCAAGACCAATATCCAGCGTATGGACGCTGAGCTTGGTGGTGTCAAAGTCAAAAACAGAATCGCCGTTGCACAGCTCCTTGCCAAAGGCGTAGTAGCCGCCTACGGCGTTGATCTCCTCGCGGGCATACTCGGCAATATCCGCCACCTGATGGAACACCTGCCGTCCCCGCAGCGCCAGATTGCGGCGGGAGATATCCAGACTGGACATCAGCAGGTAACTGCCGGAGGTAGTCTGGGTCAGGTTGATGATCTGACGCACATAGCCCTGATGCACGTTGGGACCGATGAGCAGCAGGCTGGACTGGGTCAGGCTGCCGCCGCTCTTGTGCATGGACACCGAGGCCATATCTGCGCCCGCCGCCGGCAGGCCGCCGCCAAAGTAGAAGTGGGTGCCGTGGGCTTCATCCGCAAGGCAGAGCATCCCGGCGTCGTGCGCCATTTTTACGATGGCACGCAGGTCGGAGCAGATGCCGTAGTAGGTGGGATTATTCACCAGCACAGCCACAGCGTTGGGGTGCTCCTTGATGGCCTTTGCCACCTGCTCCCGCTTCATGCCCAGCGAAATGCCCAGACGCTTATCCACCTCCGGGTTCACATACACCGGCACAGCGCCGCACAGCACCAGCGCGTTCAGCACGCTGCGGTGCACATTGCGGGGCAGAATGATCTCATCGCCCCGCTTACAGGCGGTAAGTACCATGCTCTGCACGCTGCTGGTGGTGCCGCCCACCATTAAAAAGGCGTGTGCTGCGCCAAAGGCATCGGCAGCAAGCTCCTCAGCTTCCCGGATGACCGACACCGGGTGGCAAAGGTTATCCAGCGGCTTCATACTGTTCACGTCCACGCCCACGCACTGCTGACCCAGAAAAGCGGTCAGCTCCGGGTTGCCGCGGCCCCGCTTGTGGCCGGGCACGTCAAAAGGCACCACCCGCATCTGCCGGAACCGCTCCAGCGCCTCGTAAATGGGCGCACGGCGCTGATCCAGCCGGGAACGCGCTTTGTTCTCGTTCATCATTTCCTCCGTCCCTGTTCTTCTTTTTGCACAACAAAAAAGCCGCTCTAACCAGCGGCTTTTCTTCTATAGACAACAAAAAAAATGGCGACCGCCCGCGAGGACGATCGCCTTTGTTAATTCTTGTATTGTTTGTGCTAGGCGCGAGTCTTGATCTCCTCGAGTACCTTGGCCACAAACTCGTCAACGCTCATCTGAACGGTCTCGTTGGAGCGATCGCGGACGGAAATGTTACCGGCCTCGACCTCCTTCTCGCCCAGGATGAGCATGTAGGGCACGCGATCGATGGAGCGGGCCTCGCGGATCTTGTAGCCGATCTTCTCGTCGCGGTCGTCGCAGACCACGCGAATGCCGGCCTCCTCCAGCTTGGCGCACACCTCGTGGGCGTAGTCACGGCTCTTCTCGGAGACGGGAAGCGCCTTGACCTGCACGGGAGCCAGCCAGGTGGGGAACTTGCCCGCAAAGTGCTCAATCAGAATGCCAATAAAGCGCTCGATGGAGCCAAAGCATACGCGGTGCAGCATGATGGGGCGCTTCTTGGTGCCGTCGGCGTCCACGTACTCCAGATCAAAGTTGAGCGGCATCTGGAAGTCGAGCTGCACGGTACCGCACTGCCAGGTACGGCCGAGCGAGTCCTCCAAGTGGAAGTCGATCTTGGGGCCGTAGAAGGCGCCGTCGCCCTCGTTGACCTCGTAGTCCATGTGCAGCTGCTCCAGAGCGGTGCGCAGGCCCTCCTCGGCGCGAGCCCAGTCCTCGTCCGAGCCCATGGAGTCCTCGGGGCGGGTGGAAAGCTCAACGTGGTACTTAAAACCAAACTTCTGGTACACGGAGTCGATAAGGTTGACCACGCCCACGATCTCGTCGGTCAGCTGGTCGGGACGCACAAACAGGTGGGCGTCGTCCTGGTTAAAGCAGCGCACGCGGAACAGGCCGTGCAGGGCGCCGCGAAGCTCGTGGCGGTGCACCAGGCCAATCTCGCCGGCGCGAATGGGCAGCTCACGATAGGAGTGCGGCTTGGAGGCGTACACCAGCACGCCGCCCGGGCAGTTCATGGGCTTAATGCAGTACTCTTCGTCGTCGATGACGGTGGAGTACATGTTGTCCTTGTAGTGGTCCCAGTGACCCGAGGTCTTCCACAGCTGCTTGTTCATGATGAGCGGCGTGGAGATCTCCACGTAGCCGGCCTTGTGGTGGATCTCGCGCCAGTAGTCCAGCAGCGTGTTCTTAAGGATCATGCCGTTGGGCAGGAAGAACGGGAAGCCAGGGGCCTCATCACGCATCATAAAGAGGTCCATCTCGCGGCCGATCTTGCGGTGGTCGCGCTTCTTGGCCTCCTCCAGCATGTGCATGTGCTCGTCGAGCTCTTCCTTGGTGGCAAAGGCGACACCGTTGATGCGGGTGAGCATCTTGTTGTCCTTGTCGCCCTTCCAGTAGGCGCCCGAGACGCCGGTGAGCTTAAAGGCCTTGAGCGCCTTGGTGTAGCAGATGTGGGGGCCGACACACATGTCGATGTAGTCGCCCTGCTGGTAGAAGGTGATGCGGGCGTCGTCGTCCAGGTCGCCGATGTGCTCGACCTTGTACTTCTCGCCGCGCTCCTCCATAAGGGCGATGGCCTCGGCGCGGGGCTTCTCGTACACGGAGAACTTGAGGTTCTCCTTGACGATCTTCTTCATCTCGGCCTCGATCGCGGGGAAGTCGTCCTCGCTGATCTTGACGCCCTCGGGCAGGTCGACGTCGTAGTAGAAGCCGTTGTCGGTCGCGGGGCCGTAGGCAAAGTCGGCCTCGGGATAGAGGCGCTTTATGGCCTGCGCCATGATGTGCGCGGCAGAGTGGCGGATGACGTGCGTAACCTCGTCCTGCGGGAGCTCGGCCACCGAACCGTCATTGTAGAGTGCCTTCATGGGTATGTTTTCTCCTCTCGGATGCCTGATGCAAGTGCGTGCGATGCGCTCGGCGTTTTTGACTTGCATCATTATAGGCAGGTTGCCTTGGTATACAAGCGCCCGCCGCACCTTAATGGCACGGCGGGCGATTTTCTACGCATGCTTCATCGTGTGGGGGCGGGGCTGTGGGGCGCGCGGCGCCCGTGGCTTACGACCGGCCCGGCGATGGATGCGTTACTGAATGCGAGTTCGGCAGTAAGGGCAGACCTTCCAGTGCGCATCGAGCGGGCGATGGCAGCTGGGGCACACGTTGCGAACCTGGGTGTCGCACACGGGGCAGACCACAAAGTCCTTCTCGATGGGGGCGCCGCACTGCGGGCAGGTGCCGTACTGGGCAAGCTGGCGCTCACGCAGGGCCATGTCCAGCTCCTGCTCCTCGCGGTCGGCCGCGTAGGAGTGCGGGCGCAGGACCAGGTAGGCAATGAGGCCCACAAACGGGATGAGGGCGATGATGCCCCATGCCACGTAGGCGCTGGCGCCGCGGCGGCGAGCGTCGATGAACACATAGACGACCGACAGCACATACAGGGCGATGATAAAGCCAACGAAGGCATAGACGACGCCCATGAGCTGCGGCGACATGAGCTCGGAGATGTACTTGGACATTACGGGTACCTTTCGGAATATTAACAGTCCGGTCAAGTTTACCACGGGGTTTGTTTATATGGGACCACGGCTAGGGGCGGGGCTGGCGCGGACACAAACATCTCAATCTGAAACAGGTGGGAGCGAAATCCGGTCCTAGATGTTACAGATCGAGACAAACGGAGGACCCGCATAGAAAATGTCTCAATCTGTAACATCTTGGACCCCCAAACCACTCTTACTGTTACAGATCGTAACATTCAAAATCCGCCGGAAGGTTTGTCTTGATCTGCAACATCTACAACCCAAATCATCAGCTAACTGTTACAGATTGAGACAAAGGATAACGTCCAGGAAGAATATCTCAATCTGTAACAGAGACTCAGCATAAACAGGTCTAACTGTTACAGATTTAGACATTCGAAATCGACTGATTGGTTCATCTAAATCTGCCACTATTTACTGCGCCCGTTTTACCTACTGGTTTGTTGGGAAATATCCCAATTTATCCCAAGTGCGTCGCAAACG
This sequence comes from uncultured Collinsella sp., assembly GCA_900551975.1. GTDB lineage: Bacteria > Actinomycetota > Coriobacteriia > Coriobacteriales > Coriobacteriaceae > Collinsella. The sequence goes on from URYA01000040.1 coordinate 5,348, forward strand.
GAACGCGCCACCTGCTCACGGGAGGGACGAATATAATGTCGCCCCGACACGCCCGGCAGGGAGTGTCCCGTGAGCATTTCCATGAGGTCCCAGGGCATGTGCAGCTCCATCTCGCAGATGGTTCGCCACGAGTTGCGGAGGTTCGACCATGGGATGTGCTCGATGCCCTCGGCTGCGCACCACTCCTTCCATCTATGATTGCACATCCCCCGGTTCATGGGCAGCCCGTCCCCGCGATCTGCTAGCTACTCGGAGCCTGCCGCGCGGCGCTCGTCTGCAATTTCGAGCAGGCGCCCGACGGCATCCGGCAGCACCACGACTGTGCGTATGGACTTCCGCGTCTTGAGTACGCCGTCCGCCGTGGGCTCGATGCCCGCTTGCTCCGTCTGGCGCACGAGGTCGACCGTTGCGAGCGTTGTGGATTCCGTCGCAAACGGCATGACCTCATCGGTGCGGATGCCCAGCGACTCACCCGACCGGTATGAGCCAAAGCACGCCATGATGAACGGCGCCTCGAGCGAGGTTCCGTGCAGCCGCTCCAGGATGTCCTTTGCTACATCGAGCGTGTATAGACGCTTGGAACGCTCGCGCGTCTTGCAGGTGGGCATGGTGTATTTCACAGTTGCGGCAAATGGGTCGATGGGCAGCACGACAAAGCCCAACACGGTTCCGTAAATCTTGCGCAGGGTGAGTAGGGCAGGGTCCGCCGTTGCTGCGGGGAGAGTCAGGGGACATTCCTGCAAGGTGCACGGGGCGCAGCTGGTCGACCGGCATCGAGCCTCACGCGCGGCGCCTCTGCTTGCGTGTCATATAATGTCCCTAGGTTGCCCGGAGCTATCTCCGTGTTACTCCGGCATCCTTGTTGTCACCCCGCCGCGCCAAGGTTCCAGCCGTGCGCGGTGGGGTTTCTTTATGTCTGGAGCCGTCAAAAACGCTTTGACGGCTTGGTTGGGCTCTAGCGCAGTTTGCTATAGGAGCTTCTGGTCTTCTGGCGCGGGTCTGAGGTCATGGACCTTGGTTATCCTCACGGACCTGTTCTCCCATGCTCCGATCTCGTTCCGTCGTTGACGGAGCAACAGGTCCGCAATCATGTCGTCCCCGATGCCGAACGTGCGTTCACGCCTCGCGAGCTGGCCGAGGAAGTCGAAGTCCCCCATGTTCGCCGAGAGCTTCTGTCCGTTCCAGTAGAGTTCCCATTTGCGCTTGTCGCTGTACTCGAGCACGGGTTTCGCGACGTTGAGGTGCTGACCCTTCATGATGACGTCGCGCTCCTGCTCCGTCTCGCACTTGGGCGCCGTCCTGATGTCTTCGAAGTCGTCTCGTGAAGATTCGAAGCCGTCGACACCGTCTCCGCTTATCGATAGGCCGCCGATCTTCTCGTTGTCCGCGAGCGCGCCGAACATTGACGAGACGGCGGAGTCGACCTCATTGGAGCCACTGACCTTATAGACGTTCTGCGTGATATTGATGACTGAGTTGTTGCCAGCGGTTACCGAGATGCCGTCGCCAACGCGCTCGACGCTTTTCGGTGCTCCGTTCTTGCCGAGGAACCGGCGGAGCTCGAGATAGCCCTTGAAGGCGCTCAGCACCGGCTCGAGCTGATCGCTCGTTTGGCTCAGTGTCCCAAGTATGCCTGGCAGGTCTTTTACGACCGCTTGGAGAATGGCTTCCAGGCAGCCGGGGCGAGTTGCGGTTATCTCGACGTCGATGACCGCATTCGGATCAAGTTCTCTTGCCGAAGCCTGTACGGCCCTCGAGTAGCCGAGGAGCGCCGCGGTGAACGTGCCGACTGAGACCCCTTCCAGATCACCCTCGAATTTGAAGGTTATTGTTTTACGCTCCATCACATGTCTCCATATCCGAATCACCTCGGTGGATAATTCTATCCTCTCATTGGAATGCTCATAAACGAAGAAAGGCGACTGTCCTCGGGGACAGCCGCCTTTCCTTTGGACGCCGGCCCCGTGGGGTCCCCGCGTCAATACCGCTGTCCAAATTACCGTTTGCCGTCGGCGCGGTCAAGCCGTCACCCATTTTCGCGACCCCACGAAAATGGGGAACAACTGGCGTTTTGATAGGCCCTTGTGCCCGTCACGCCTTGCCGTTCAGACGCTTCGTCATACGCTCGAAGTCGTTCTCGTAGGCCTTGTCCTGGAGCTTCTGGAACTCATGGAAGCGCTCCTTGGCGATCTTGTCGGCCGTCTTCTTGTTGCGGTTGCCGAGGCCCTTGAGCACCTCGCGCCCGCTGAATGTCAGGAAGCCGTCGAGCAGGCGCTCGCAGTCCTCCATGCTCGTAAGGACGTGCCGCTCGGCCCTGTCCTCGAGCGTGTCGAGCAGCATCGTGACGAGGCGGTTCAGCTGCCTGATCTCGTCCTCGGACAGGTAGTTCTTGGCCACGGTGACGTCCGAGGAGTGGATGCGGCCCTCGGGGCCTCCCTTCCACGACGTGAGCCCCATGTTGGGCTTGGAGGGGTCGGAGCGCCCCTGGACGATCTCGGCCGCGGTGTGCCCGGTGACGGCGTAGTGCATCTTGTTCTGGACCGCGGCGTAGAAGTTCTTGGCCATGGTCGAGTCCTTGTCGTAGTCGAAGCTGCACTCCTGGAATATGTCGGTGATCTTGAGCCACACGCGCCGCTCGCTCGCGCGGATGTCGCGGATGCGGGCGAGCAGCTCGTCGAAGTAGTCCTTGCCGAAGGGCCGGCCGTTCTTGAGCATGTCGTCGTTGAGGACGAAACCCTTGGTGATGTACTCCTTGAGGGTCGCCGTGGCCCACTGGCGGAAACGGGTCGCGCGCAGCGAGTTCACGCGGTATCCGACGGCAATGATGGCATCGAGCGCGTAGAAGTCGACCATATATGTCTTGCCATCTGAGGCAGTTGTTGCAATTTTTGCAACAACTGCGTCTCGGGCAAGCTCACCCTCTTCGAAGATGTTCTTCATGTGGCGCGAGATGGTCGACTTGTCCTTGTCGAACAGCTCGGCGATTTCCTTCTGGGGCATCCAAAGCGTTTCGTTCATGTAGCGCACCTGCACCGGCACGTTTGTCCCCTCGGACTGGTACAGGACGATCTCGGCCTGGATAGGGTCTTCCATATATCTTCCTTTCCGTTGAATGCCTACGCGGACCTTACTTGATCCGCTTCCAGCCCTTCGCCTTCAGGCGCTGCAGCCTGAGCTTGGGACAGCTCGGCCTGGTCGCGTGCCGTCTCCAAGATCTTCGAGCGCCTCTTCTCGGTGCTCTGCCGGTAGCAGGTGATCAGCTCGCCCTCCGCGCCTGCCGGCGCCGTCGGCTTGCCCTCGGGATGCTCCTCGTACCATCCGAGCAGGTCGTTGGGGTCGGTGTTGAATACTTCGCAGAGCGCACCCACGAGCTCTGCATTCGGATAGCTCTCCTCGCGCTCCCAAGACTGAATAGTTCGGAATGACTTGCCGACTTTTTGTGCTAGCTCCTTTTGGTTTAGCCCCTGGGCTTCTCGGCGCTCTCTTAGACGAAGGTTCATCCTCACTCCTTTCTTTACGTTAAGTGAATAGTAAACAAAAAATGTCTTTACACAAAAAAATGTTGCTCATTTGATTAACAGGGACATAAAACTATTCATATTGAAATTCGACAGACAGAAAAACGTCTCTAAGGAGGAACGAATGGACTTCAGTAAGGAGCTGGCGGGGATATCCGCGCCGCACGCGCCCGAGCTGACCTTTCTCAGGCTGAGGTCGCTTCCAAAGTCGGAATGAACGTCAGCACTTTCGCGAAGTACGAGAGTGGCGATTACATTCCTAGAGCCGACAAGCTCTTGGCTATCTCGCAGGTTCTTGGTTGTCCGCCCAACGACCTGATGGGCTGGAACACGGACGAGGCCGCATAGGGATGGAGGAAGAGGAATGACTGGGAGGAGCTACGAGCTGCCCGACGACATCACGACCCTGGGTGGCATGGTGATCTTTGTGTTAATAAACACGGATATTTGGGGTGCACGTCCGTGTGGCTTTCGTATCCCCAAATTATCCCAAGTGCATGTGCTAACCCGTTTTTACGCGCTTGTGCCGTTGTTGCCGTACTTAAACTCGCAGGTAAGCAGTGTGTTCGATTTTGTCGTTCTTACTGGTCAGTACTGCCACAACTAGACCCCAAAACAGTCCCCAGATGTTACAGATCGAGACAGAAGAATCTCTCCCCGGCTTCAATCTCAATCTGTAACATCTTGGACCTCAAAAACCTTCTTACTGTTACAGATCGAGACAAACCTCCGGCACCGGGGTCAGCAGACAAAAACGTCGACGTTACCGAGCTTCCCCTCGTCTGCCGTTGGCGGGTGTTGCGGGGCTGTTCGCCGCATTGCCGCCGCGCCGAGGGCACGCAGACTGTAGGATGGTCTTATTGACAGCCTGTCAACTCGTCTGGGAGGCACTGTGACAGAAACGTTTGATATCGCGATTGTCGGCGCGGGCATCACCGGATGCGCCATCGCGCGGCAGCTCGCGCGGTTTGACCTGTCCATTTGCGTGGTCGAGGCGGCTAACGATATTGCGCTGGGCGCGTCGAAGGCCAACGGCGGCCTGGTGCACGCCGGCTACGATCCGGCGCCGGGCACGGTCGTGGCGCAGGTCAACGCCCGTGGTTGCGAGCTATATGGCACGTGGGCCCAGGAGCTAGGCTTTTTGTTCCGCCGCACCGGTTCGATGGTGTTGGGCTTTAACGACGAGGACCGCGCGCATCTGGAGCAGCTGCGAAGCAATGGCCTTGCCAACGGTGTGCCCGAGCTGTCAATCGTCGGACCCGACCGCATCCACGAATTAGAGCCGCGCGCCAGTGCCGATGCAACGTGCGCGTTGTGGTGCCCCTCGACTGGGTTTGTCGATCCGTTTGAGGTTGCCATCGCCGCGATGGAGAACGCCGTGGCCAACGGGGTGACGTTCATGCGGTCCGCGCCGGTGGAAGCGATTGAAGTCGCGGGCTCGGGCGACGACGCGCGCTTTACGCTGGCGACCCCCGCTGGCAATGTGCGCTGCCGCTACCTGATCAACGCCGCGGGCAACGGCGCCGCGAACATCTCGCATATGGCGGGCGCCGAGGAGTTCCAGATGGTCTGGCGTCAGGGCAACATCGTGGTGCTGGACAAGGAGCCGCGCACGCTTATGCCGCTCTACCCCGTACCGACGCCGATATCGAAGGGCGTTATCGTGACGGGCACCGTGCATGGCAACACCGTGATCACCGCCACGGCCGCCGTGCGCGATGCGGAGAACG
>URYA01000041.1 GCA_900551975.1 uncultured Collinsella sp.
GTTGGCGTCCTCCTCGTAGGTGGGGTTGACGATAAACTCGCCTGTCTCCACGTTACGGCCGATGCGCACGCAGGCAAGCGGGCCCTCGAAGGGCACGCCGCCAAGCGTCATGGCCAGGGATGCACCCATGACGTTGATGACATCGAAGGGGTTGACCTGGTCGGCGACGAGCGAGGTAGCGACGATGTGCACCTCGTTGCGGAAGCCGTCCGGGAAGCTCGGGCGGATCGGGCGGTCGATCATACGAGCCGTGAGCGTGGCCTTCTCGCTGGGACGGCCCTCACGCTTGAGGTAGCCACCCGGGATGCGGCCGGCTGCGTACATCTTCTCGTTGAAGTCGACGGTCAGCGGGAAGAAGTCGTAGTTCTTGCGCTCCTTGGAGACGACCACGGTGTCGAGCATCGTGGTGTCGCCCTGCTTGACCAGACAGGCGCCGGTGGCCTGCTTGGCAAGCTCGCCCGACTCAAAGGTGTAGGTCTTGCCGTACAGCTCAAAGGTCTTGGATACGAGTGTCATTGTTCTCCTTAACCCCGCAGACCCCTTGTCTGCGGGCTTCTCATGTGACGCGGGCCCCCTGCCCCCGCCACGCTTCAGAGCGTGATTGTTCGCGCCCTTACACAAAAAGAGCGCCCCGCTGCGCAGGACGCTCTTAGCATGTACAAATCCTACTGGATGTTGTCGCGGATGCCCAGAGCCTTGATGAGCTCACGGTACTCGACGATGTCGTTCTTCTTGATGTAGGAGAGAAGACGACGACGACGGCCGACGAGCATGAGCAGGCCACGACGGGTGTGGAAGTCCTTCTGGTGGGACTTCATGTGCTCGGTCAGCTCCTTGATGCGCTCGGACAGGATGGCAACCTGAACCTTGGGGTTACCGGTGTCGACCGGGGTGTTACCGAACTGGGCAGTCAGCTCCGCCTTGCGCTCTTTGGAAACAGTCATTGTTTCACCTTTCGTTTTGCGTCGCCCACGGGCGACTCGATTCGCCTCGGACTGGGAAGCCGCCGGTGGAGCGAACAACCAAGGTCGAGGTACCAACAGGTCGGTATGTTACCACAAGCAGCCCGCGCCTGCGCATCATCACCGACCCAACATGAATTCCATCGCGCGGAGGCGCTGATCGGTGTGCGTCGCAGCCCAAACATGCGAAAGCCCGAGCAGGAATGCCGCCGTATGCGGGTCGATTCGCTCGGCCATGAGCGCATCGAAGGTCATGGACATGAGGGCGCGCAGCCATGCGGTCTCACCGGTCGACACCAGTTCGGCACCTGGAACGCTCGACGCGCACGACCCGCACATGAGACCGCCCGCCTGGGCTGAAAAATACGACAGCATGGGGTCTCCGCACAGCACACAGGCCGAAAAATCGGGTCGATAGCCAACGTGCGACAGCAGCTTAAAGACATATGCCGCCACAAGTAGGTCCATATGCGCCGTGTCAAGCCCGCTGCCCACCAGGGCAAGCGCTCGCTGCGTGATGGCAAAGGTAAACGGGTCCTCGGCGTCCTCGAACGAGCACACGCGCGCAACCTCGGCGATCGCGCTTGCGGCGCAGGTCGTCTCGTAATCGGGCGCAGCGCCGAGCGGCGCCTCCATAAGCTCGGCCTGGGAAACCACGTCGAGTGACCGTCCATGTGCGAGCAGCATATCGACCGTACAGAACAGCTCGCAGCGCGCAGCCAGGCGTCCGCCGGGTTTGCGGGCGCCCTTTGCCACGGCACGAACCTGCCGCCCCCGCTCGTCAAGCATCGTCAAGATCAGGTCGGTCTCTTTGAGCTTAGTCTTATCGAGCACGACCACTTTCGTGCGATATGTCCGGGAGCCTGCCATGCGCGCCGCGCGTCCTTAGTCCTCGGCGTTATAGCCAAAGCGGCGAATCTGGGCCTCGTCGTCACGCCAGCCGGCCTTGACCTTCACGTCCAGCTCCAAAAAGACCTGCGTGCCAAAGATGCGCTCAAGATCGCGACGGGCGTCGATACCGATATGCTTGATCATCTCGCCGCCCTTGCCGATGATGATGCCCTTTTGGCCCTCGCGCTCGACGTAAATGGTGGCGTGCACGCGCAGCACCTTCTTGGTCTGCTCAAGCGCATCGCAGATCACGCCAACGGAGTGCGGAATCTCATCACGGGTGCGGCGCAAGACCTTCTCGCGCACAAACTCGGCAACGAGCGTCTCATCGGAAGCGTCGGTACCCATGTCCTCGGGGAACCAACGCGGACCCTCGGGCAAAAAGTGCGCAACGGTCTCGATAAAGGCATCGACGTTGAAGTTCTTGACCGACGACGTCACGATCTCATCGTCATATTCCATGAGCTCGTGGGCAGCCTTAAGCTGCTCCATGACCTGTGCGGGGTCGGCCTCATCGGCCTTAGTGAGCACCAGAACCTTCTTGGAACGGGCGCATCTGACGCGCTCGGCAACCCAAGCGTCTCCCCTGCCGATAGGTTTGGTGGCATCAATCAAAAACGCGACGACGTCAACATCGTTCAGCTCGAACAACGCACTCTTGTTGAGCTCGGAACCCAGACCGTCCTTGGGCTTGTGGATACCCGGGGTATCGACAAAGACCAGCTGATAGCCAGGGCGGTTAACCACAGCGCGCATGCGGCGGCGAGTCGTCTGGGCCACCGGAGAGGTAATGGCGACCTTTTTGCCATAGCAGGCGTTGAGCAGCGTGGACTTACCGGCGTTGGGACGACCGACCAGGGCCACAAAGCCGCTGCGGAAACCGGGCTCCACGTCGCCAAAGCCCGCGAGGTTGTCGTCCTCGTCGCTCATACCCTCAAACGGGTCGAACTCCTCGACATCCTCGAGCTCCTCGGTATCCACCGCGTCCAGGGACTCGTCGTCCAAAATCTCATCGGTAGGCTGCATATTGTCGGACATGGGAATCCCTTTCTAAATAAAGCCGAGCGCGTGGGCAAATACCAGCAAGCCCACAATCGCGGCGGTGATGGAAAGAACGTATACGGAGGCGGCGGCGATGTCCTTCGCACGCTTGGCCAGCGGATGGAGCTCCTGGGTCGCCAGGTCGACGATGGCCTCCATGGCGGTATTGCAAAGCTCGCCGTGGATCACCAGGCCGCAACAGATGATAATCGTGGCCCACTCGGCAATGTCGAGCCCCACGATGCAGCCTGCAATGACGGTGCACACGCCCGCCACGAGCATGACCTTAATGTTGCACTCGGTCTTGACGGCGGTGACGAAGCCCTCCATAGCGTAAGAAAACGACTTTAAGAAGGACGGATGGTCCTTGTTCGATCCGGGAATCATAGACGGCTCCTAGTCGTGGGCGTGGTTGGTGATGGGGCCGACGTGGACTAGCTTGGGGTCCTCGCCGCGCTCGAGCGCCAAATCGCGCAGGATGGCGTCCTCGCGGGCCTCCATGACCTCGGCCTCGTCGTCCTCGATGTGGTCATAGCCCAGCAGGTGCAGCATGCCGTGAACGAGCATCAGACGGCACTCGTCAGCGGGGCTATTGCCAAAACCGGGGGCCTGACGGGCAATAACCTGCGGGGCCAAGATAATATCGCCGAGCTCGAGCGTCTCATCGGCGGGAATGTCATCGTCAAAGGCCGAATCGCACTCAAACGAGAGTACATCGGTGGTGCGATCGATACCGCGCCACTCGTGGTTGAGCTCGTGCATCTCGTCCTCGTCGACATACGAAAGGGAAATCTCGACTTCACGTTCAACGCCCTCGGCGGCAAGCACAACCCCGCAGATGTGCTCCACCTCCTGCGCATCGAGCAGCGTATCGAGTTCGGCATCGTTGCTGATCAATACACTCAACGGGACTCCTTTCGGTCACGTACGCGTTTCTCGCGCACATCATCATAAGTGTCGTATGCCTCGACGATACGTCCCACCAAGGCATGGCGCACCACGTCGGCGCGCTCGAGGTGCGAAAATGCGACATCGTCGACACGGCCCAAAATCTGCTCAACGTCGGCAAGACCGCCACGACGACCCACCAGGTCGCGCTGGCTCAGGTCGCCGGTAATCACGAACTTGGAGTTAAAACCCAAGCGCGTCAAAAACATCTTCATCTGCTCAGGCGTGGTATTTTGCGCCTCGTCGAGCACCACGAAGGCATCGCTCAGCGTGCGGCCGCGCATATAGGCAAGCGGGGCGATCTCGATCACGCCGCGCTCCATAAGCTCATCGGTGCGCTCGCGATCCATCATGTCAAAAAGCGCGTCGTAGAGCGGACGCATGTAGGGATCGATCTTTTCCTCGAGGGTACCGGGCAAAAAGCCCAGGTTCTCCCCCGCCTCGACAACCGGACGCGTCAAGATCAAACGGCCCACCTCGTGACGCTTAAGCGCGGCAACGGCGAGCGCCATGGCCAGATAAGTCTTACCGGTGCCGGCAGGACCCAGGCCAAACGTGATGGTATGCGAGCGAATGGCATCCACGTAGCGCTTTTGGCCGAGCGTTTTGGGGCGAATGGCACGACCGCGATACGAAAGCAGCACGTCATCGCGAAACGACGTAGCCTCGTGCTCACCGTCGCGCAGAACGGCCAAACAGCGCGAGACATCGTCGGCAGAAAGCGTGCGCCCGGCAGCAGCCTCACGAAAGGCATGTTCGAAAAAACGCGCCACGAGTTCGACCTCATCCGGGTCACCGCTCACGGCGATGCTATCGCCACGGGCGACCACATGGGCGCGCACCAAGTTCTCGAGTGCACGAAGGACGCCGTCGCCGGCGCCCAAAACGCACGAGGGATCAATTCCCTCGGGAACGGTAAGTCTAATCTTCGAGGCTTCCATGAACCTCCCTGCGTGCATGGACCAAGCCGGAATCATCGACTCCGATGATAGCAACATCGAGCAGGCACGGGGCTGTGAGTCCACAGGTATCGTCAAGACGGGCATGATGGAACGAGCCGAGCGTCAGGTTGTCACCATACTCGAGCACGGCACGCTCGACCGTGCCCACGCGACGACGAGCGTCGGCAATAGCGAGCTCCTGTGCCGCGGCCCGCATACGGCGGCTGCGCTCGGCCATAACCTCGGGTGGCACCTGGTCGGGCATGTCGGCAGCAAGGGTACCGGGACGCTTGCTGTAACGGAACACGTGCATGCGCGAAAAGCCCACACGGCGGCACAGCGCCAGCGACTCCTCGAATTCCTCGTCCGTCTCGCCGGGGAAGCCGACGATGACATCGCACGAAAGAGACACCTGGGGCAAGTTGGCGCGAATCATGCGCACCGTGTCCTCAAAGGCCTCGGCGCTATAGGGACGGCCCATGCGATGCAGGGTCGCCGTGCAGCCGGACTGCACGGGCAGGTGCAAAAACGGGGCGATACGCTGCGGATAGCGCGCCATAACCTTAAGCAGGCGCTCAGAGATATCCATGGGCTCGACCGAGGAAATGCGCACATGCGGAATAGACGTGCGCTCCATGATGGCCTCGAGCAGCTCATCGATTTCGACATGCTCGTCGGTCGCGCTCTTGCCATCGTAGGCACCCAGGTTCACACCGGTCAGCACCACCTCGGGCACGCCGGCCTCCTGGGCCTCGCGAACTTGCTCGAGCACGGACTCGACGGGCACGGAGCGCTCGGGGCCGCGTGCCTTCCACACAATGCAATAGGTGCAGCGGTGGTTGCAGCCGTCCTGAATCTTCACGCCCAGGCGAGAGCGACCGAGCGCATCGACCACCTCGCCATCGCTGCAGGCGGGAACGCTATCGGACTCAACGCCCAGCACCTCACAGACACGTTCGGCGACATCGATCTTGGACGGTTCGGCGATCACGCGATCCGAAAGCTCCAACAACTCCTCAGGATGCAAATTGACCACGCAACCGGTCACGAGCACATAGGGCTCGTTTGGATGGGACAGCGCATGACGAACGGCCTTACGGGTCTTGGCCTCGGCCTCGCCCGTAACGGCACAGGTGTTAATGACGATCAAATCGGCATCCTGGGGCTCCACCATAGCAAAACCCAGGCGCATAAGATCGGCAGTGATACGGTCAGACTCAACCCGGTTGACACGGCAGCCGAGGTTGACGACGGAAATATGGGGTGCGAGCACGCGGGCTCCTTAATCGAGGATATCGTCGAGGGCACTCTTGATACGGTCGGTCACCGACTTCTTACCGGAAGCGACGTCATCGCCCATATCATCGGCAAAAGCACGGAGCAGCTCGCGCTGCTTATTGGAAAGATTGGTGGGAACGACCACGCGCAGTTGCACGATCAGGCGGCCACGCGAACCGCCACCGCCAATGCGCGGCATGCCGTAATTATTGACGTTCACGGTGTCGCCGTACTGGGCGCCGGCGGGAACCGTCACCTTAGCGACCTCGTCGGGCATAATGCCCTCGACCTCAATCTCGCAGCCGAGCGCAGCCTGCGCAATCGAGATATCGCTCACCAGGTACAGGTCGTCACCGTTGCGCTTAAAGCGCTCATGGTCGGCAACGCGCACGTTGACAATCAGGTCGCCCGAAGGCTCGCCGCGAAGGCCGGCCTCGCCAAAGCCGCTCACACGCAGCTGGCGACCGGTCGAAACGCCGGCGGGAATATCGATGTCGATCTTTTCATGCGAAGGCGTGCGGCCCTGACCGTCGCAGGTCTCGCAGGGATGGTCGATAACCGTGCCCTCGCCATGGCAGTCAGGGCAAGGCGAGGAAGACTGAACCTGGCCCAGGAACGAACGCTGAACCGTCGTGACGTAGCCCGTACCGTGGCAGCGGCCGCACTGCTTTTCCTGTGCGCCCTCTGCCCTACCGGTGCCATTGCAGTCCTCGCAAGGAGCAAGGCGGTCATAGCTGATCGTCTTTTTGCAGCCGAGCGCCGCCTCCTCGAGCGTCACCGAAAGCGAGATGGCCATGTCGCGACCGCGACGACGCTCACGACGGTTGCGGGCGCCACCGCCGGCACCGCCGCCAAAGAACGAGGAGAACAAGTCGTCCATGCCCATGCCACCAAAGATATCGTTGATATCGACGTAGCCCGAACCACCAGGGCCGTCGGCAGTGCCGTAACGGTCGTAGTTAGCACGCTTCTGCTCATCGGAAAGAACGGAATAGGCCTCGTTGAGCTCCTTGAACTTGGCCTCGGCCTCGGGGTCGTCCGAAACATCCGGATGTACGGTACGGGCCTTCTTTAGAAACGCACGCTTGATCGTCCGCGCGTCGGCATCCCTGTCGACGCCAAGCACCTCGTAGTAATCCCTGTTTTCCGACACGACCGAATCCTTCCGACTTTCATTATTGTCACAGTGCGTCCTATACCCAAGCTGGGCCGACCGCAAACAGAGGGTTTGATGTTATTGCATTTGGTACGGCGAAAGCATGGCCCGTTGCGAGCAGCTCGCGAACCAAACCGACACGAGCGCGAACATGAAGCCGTTGGCAAAACCGTTGGCAAACTGCATCGCGCCGCGCTTCCACCACAGCAGACTGCGATGAAGCACGCCGTCCGAAAGCACCATGAACAGGCCCATGGTAAACGGAATAAAGCACATCACGGCAAAGGCCGAGAACACGCCCGAAATGGCCGAGAGTACCAAAAACGGCGCCACGATGCCCATCAGGTAAAAACCGGTACGAGCTTTGCCTTCCAAGCGCTCGGCCTCAACATGGGCGCGGCCGACCAGGTCGCCGCCCGCGGCACCGTTGGTGCCAGCATGACCCATGCCGCTAATGCGGACCTCGTCGCCATCGTGCGTGCCGGCAGGAAACTCAATCGTCTGCTCGGAGGTTACGCGAGTACGACCGCTGCCACCGCAATCGGGGCAGGGGTCGGCCACGACCTTACCGGAACCGCCGCACTCGGGGCAGACCGACTGGAACGTGCCCGCGCCAAACAGGAAGGACAGGTCGACGTCGATGTGGCCGCGGCCGCCACAGCTTGGGCAGGTATGGGCATGCTCGGAGGAGACAGAACCCGAGCCGCCGCAGTGACCACAGGTATCGAAGCGCGTATAGCGGACGGTCTTGCGGGCACCGCCCTTGGCCTCCTTGGCGTCCAGTTTGATATCGACGACCACGTTGGCGCCGTTCTCGGGATTGTAGGCAGCCTGGCCGCGACGCTGCTGGCCCCAGGCGCCACCAAAGGGAAAGCCGCCCTCAAAGGGATTGCCATAGCCCGTGTTGCCGGCGTAGCCGCCACCATAGGGCGAAGCTGTAGGAGCACCGGCAAAGGGATTGCCAGAACGCATGGCGTCATAGCGCGCACGTTTTTGCTCATCCGAAAGCACGGCGTAGGCCTCGGAAACCTCTTTAAACTTTTCCTCGGCATCCGGCTCTTTGTTGACGTCCGGATGGAGCTTGCGAGCCTTTTGCTGGAAGGCCTTCTGTATATCACGCGAGGTAGCGTCATTGGAGACACCCAGAATCTCGTAATAATCTTTTTCGTTCATCGTCGCCATGCGCGGCAACCTCCTGCTCACAGCAGCGTATATATTCCGGTAATTCTACCCGAGCGGCCTAAGCTAGATCCCAAAACAGCTCGAACAGAACATTTCCATCGAGCCAGCCCAGGTGTGTCGGCGCCAGACGAGCTCGAACATGGCCCGCGACGACATCTGCCGAAGTGAAGGGTCCCTCATGGACTCCGAGCGTCTCGGGCACCCAAGTGGCAAGACCCAATTCGAGCGCGCGATCGCAAGCAGCTGTCAGCTCATCGGCCGAGATGACACGAGCCACGCGAACCAACAGGTCGGACGCAATACCACGCGTCATGCGACAAGCGAGCATCAGGTCTTCAGCCGCAGCCTCGCGCTGCGACAGATATTCGGTCTCGAACGCCATCGCGTCATCGTCACGTTGCACCAGACGCACGCGGTACGCATCGCCTCGAGAAGACACGCCGGGGAACAAACCTGCAAGACGGTCGAAATCCTCGGCGTCGAGCATGCCCGCGGCAGAACGACCCAGGCCCAGATAGCCCCGTCCGGTCCAGTAGGCAATGTTATGGGCGCACTCATGGCCGTCGAGCGCGTAGTTCGCCACCTCATACGGGTGATAGCCGGCGGCACCCAGAAGCTCGCGTGCCAAGTCCATGCACGAAGCCTGAAAATCCTCGTCGGGCTCGAGCGACTCGTCGCGGCGCGCCATGCGATAAAGGGGCGTCCCCTCCTCAAGCGTGAGCGGGTAGACCGACACATGATGCGGGGCCGCCGCCAGCACGCTATCGAGCGTGCGCTTCCAACTCGCTGCGGTCTGCCCGGGAAGTCCGCACATAAGGTCGCACGACACATCAAGCCCAGCGTTCTTGACCGTCGCGATGGCGGCGAGCGCCCGATCGGCATCGTGAATACGACCGATGGCAGTAAGTTCGGCGTTATCGAGCGTTTGCACGCCCAGAGAGACGCGTGTGACACCAACCTTGACAAGTGCAGTAGCAAGCTCGGCGGTCAGCGACTCGGGATTGGCCTCGCAGGTAAACTCAACGGGGGCACACCACGCACGAATACGCCGCGCCAGCTCCACCAGGCGCTCCCCCGCCAGCGACGGCGTACCGCCACCAACATAGACGGTGCGGATCTGGTCAAGGGCATCAGCCTTGCCAAAAGCATCGAGACGCACGAACAACTGCTCAAAATAGGCATCGAGCGCAGCGCTCAGGTCGCACGGAGCAAAACTGCGCGAGTCAAAGTCGCAGTACCGGCACTTTTGGGCGCAAAACGGCACGTGCACGTACAGTGCGGTAACGGCCACCCTTAAGCCTCCAGAGGATGAGGGGGCACCGATTCGCCGGCGGCAAGGGCGGCCTCGCAGGCCACCACATCGCGCTCGATCTCATCGACCAGTGCCATAAACTCCTCGTAAGTGGAACAGCGCACCACATGGGCACGCCAAGCGGCGGCATGGGGCATGCCTTTTAAGTACCAGCTTGCATACGTGCGGGCACGCGACATGAGCGGCAGGAGCTCATGCGTCAGCGTTAGGTGCTCACGCAGGGCGTCCAGGCGCTCGACCGAGCTGCGCGGCGGCACCGGTATGCCATCGAGCGCAAGAGCGCGAGCATCACCAAAGACCCAGGGATTACCGTAGATACCGCGCGCGATAAACACCGCGCTGGCACCCGAGTTGCGCAGATGCTCCACAGCATCCTCGGCCGAGAACACATCGCCCGAACCAATCACGGGAATCTCAACGGCGTCGGCAACCTCATCGACGACCGACCAATCGGCCTGGCCCGTATAGAGCTGCGTGGCGCAACGACCATGCACGGCGACTGCGGCAGCCCCTGCGCCCTCAAGCATCTGGGCAAATGTCGCGGCATTGCGGTCCTCGGCATAAAAGCCTTTGCGAATCTTGACGGTCACGGGCACGTGCGCCGCGCCCACCGTGGCCTCGACGATCTTCTCCGCCAGGTCGGGCGTGCGCATGAGCGTATCGCCGCCGAACAGGTTGGGACCGGAAATCGGATCCTTTTCATCAATGAGCACCGTGCCCTCGGTACCGTAAATCTCCATGCGCGGCAGCTCGGAATCCCAGACGTCAAAACTGCAGGTCAGCGTCACCTGTGCCCCGCACACAAACTCGAGAATCGCGTTGATATGAGTATCCA
>URYA01000042.1 GCA_900551975.1 uncultured Collinsella sp.
CCGCCGAACTCGATTGGTAGGCGGCGCCATGACACCTCTCGCAAAACGTCTCCCGCGTGAGCTGCGCCGCAATATCGGCAAGTACCTGGGCATATTTTTACTCATGTGCGGAAGCATCGCCCTTACATCGGGTTTTTTGCTCGCGGCCCACTCCATCGGTTGCCTTATCGACGACATGCGCGATGCGTACACGATTGAGGACGGCCGCGTGACCACCTCCTTCGAGGCCACCGACGAGCAGCTCAAGGCTGCCGAAGACGCGGCGGAGGACGTCGGCGGCGTCACGTTCTACAAGAATTTCTCCATCGACGCCATCATCAAAAAGACCGCCGGCGACGACGGCACCAAGCGCACGCTGCGCACCTATGCGCACCGCACCAAGGTCGATATCGCGTCCTACTGTGAGGGCAAGGAGCCCAAGACGGACGATGAGGTGGCCATCGACCGTGTCTTCGCCACCAACAACGACCTCGCCGTGGGCGATAAGGTCGAGCTTGAGGGCCGCACCTACACCATTTGCGGCATCATGACCCAGCCCGATAGCCAGGCGCTGTTCCTCAACAATTCGGACTTTACGGTGAACACCATCACCTATGGCGTGGCCGAGGTCACCGACGCCGGCTTTGCCGCGCTCGAGGACGCCGGCGGTGCACCTGCCTACACGTACTCCTTTACCTTTACCGATCGCGACCTCCCCACCGCGGACCGCACCGATGCCGAGCAGGATATGGTGGAAGCGCTCACCGATGCCGATGCGCGCGTGGATGACCTCATCGATGCCGATTCCAACCAGGGCATTGGCTATGCGCGCGACGACGTGGACGGCGACTCTATGATGTGGATGACGCTGCTCGACATCATCATCGTGATCATGGCGTTCGTCTTTGTAGTCCTTACCGACGCCACCATCGAGGAGGAGAGCGCCATCATCGGCACGCTGCTCGCCAGCGGCTATCGTCGACGCGAGATCGTGCTGCACTACCTTGCGCTTCCCGCTATCGTGGGCGTGGTCGCGACGCTTTTGGGCACTGCGCTCGGCGTTGTGTTCTTTACCGAGCCCATGCGCAGCCTCTATTACGGCTCGTACAGTCTGCCGCCCTTCCAGGTGTACTGGAGCTGGGAGATCTTTGTGAAGTGCGCCGTGGTTCCCGCCGCCGCGCTCATCCTCATCACGCTGGTGGGCCTGCTTCGCAAAATGGGCAAGACGCCGTTGCAGTTCCTTCGTCACGAGGCGAGCGGCAAGTCTGGCACCAAGCGCGGCCTGCAGCTGTCGGAGCGCATGGGCTTTGTTTCCCGCTTCCGCCTGCGTATCTTCCTGCGCAACCTGGGCAACTTCGCCACGCTTTTCGTGGGCATTGCGTTTGCCTCGCTGCTACTGCTCTTTGGCCTGGCGATTCTGCCCACGATGACGCACTACGCGGGCAACCTCGAGACGAGCCTGGTCGCCGAGCACCAGTACACGCTCAAGGCTCCGCTGGAGCTCGAGGGCACCGCCGAGGAGCGTGAGCAGTGGTCGGCACTCGAGCGCTTGCAGTCGGTTGACGGCGCGCTGCTTTCTGCCGCTCAGGATGCCGATGACGAGCTTGACGACGCGGCCGATGCAGCGCAGGCGGCGACCGATGCCGCGACCGCATCTCTGTCTGCCGAGAGCCTGACCGCAGCGCAGGACGCGCTTGCCAAGGTCCAGGACAAGAAAGATGCGCTCTACGCGCGCCTTGACGATCTTGCCGATGCCCTCGGCTGTAACCGCGACGAGGCTATCGACCTGATCGACAAGGCCTCTAAGATCGACACTGACAACGACGATATCCACCCGGTCAATACGACCGACAACGGCGCGGGCGCAATCGAGCAGGCCGAGAAATATGCCGTTTACCAGCTGCAATACGACCGCGGCGATGGTAATGGCGAGGAGACGATTTCCGTCTACGGCATTTCAACCGATTCGCGCTATTGGAAAGACCTCAACGTCGGCGACGGCCGCGTCGTCTTTGGCGGTGGCTTGCTCGACAAGTTTGGCTGGAGCGAGGGTCAGAAGGTCACGCTCGGCGACAAGTACGAGGGCGAGCATTATTCCCTTGAGTACGCGGGCAAGGACTGTGCCTGGGGCTCCAAGTCGGACATGAATATCTATATGAGCATCGACGACTTTAACGAGCTGTTCGGCAACGATGCCGCCTACTTTAACGGCTATGTGAGCAACGAGAAGCTCGACCTCGATGCTCGTTACTTTGCCGGCGACACCACGCCCGACGACATGCGGGCCGTGGGCGACCAGTTCATCGGCATGATGAGCAAAATGATCGGCATGATGGTCGGGCTCGCGGTGTTTATCTTCCTGCTGTTTATGTACCTGCTGACCAAGGCTGTGATCGACCACAGCGCCCGGTCGATCAGCTACATGAAAGTCTTTGGCTATCGCGATAGCGAGATCTCGCATCTGTACATCCGCTCGATCACGCTGTGCGTGGCGGCGTCGCTCGTGCTGAGCCTGCCCGTGATCATTGGCTCGCTCACGGCCATCTTCCGCTCGATGCTGCTCGCCTACAACGGCAATATCGAGATCTACGTGCCCGTTTGGTCCATGGCTGCATGCGTCGGCATTGGCTTTGCGACCTACCTGGTCGTGGCGCTGCTACACACGCGCTCTATCAAGCGCGTCAGCCTAGCCGAGGCCCTTAAAGTCCAAGAGTAGTCATCGGGGACGTTCTTAAACGACTAGTCATCGGGGACGGTCTTTGCCGATTCGCCGGCTCGCTGGCCGGGCCGGCAAGGACTGTCCCTGGCGGCACTCATTTAAGTCTGTCCCCAATGAGTGGTTTCAGTCATTTAAGTCTGTCCCCAATGACTACCCAATGACTGGGCGCCGTGCTTGACATTAACCCCGCTTCAACGGGTACCATCCTCTATGTCTGTAACGCCATATAGACCGAGGGGATATAACCATGACCGCAACTGCACCCGCAGCACCCGCTAAGGTGTACTTCACCAACCTGCGCACGCATGCTCGCGAGAGCCAGCTCGACAAGCTCAAGCGCCTCATCCGTCACGCCGGTATCGAGCAGATCGACTTTGAGAACAAGTTCGTCGCCATCAAGATCCACTTTGGCGAGCTGGGCAATTTGAGCTTTTTGCGCCCCAACTACGCCCGCGCCGTCGCGGATGTCGTGAAGGAGCTGGGAGGCAAGCCCTTCCTCACCGACTGCAATACGCTCTATGTGGGTAGCCGCAAAAACGCGCTCGAGCACATCGATACCGCCTACCAGAACGGTTTTACCCCGTATGCCACGGGCTGCCAGATCATCATCGCCGACGGCCTCAAGGGCACCGACGAGGCACTCGTCCCGGTCGAGGGCGGCGAGTACGTGCGCGAGGCCAAGATCGGTCAGGCTCTCATGGACGCCGATATTGTGATCAGCCTCACGCACTTTAAAGGCCATGAGCAGGCCGGCTTTGGCGGCGCCATGAAGAACCTGGGCATGGGAGGCGGCAGCCGTGCCGGCAAGATGGAGCAGCATGCCGCCGGCAAGCCGAACGTCGCGACCGAGCACTGTATTGGCTGCCGTGCCTGCGAAAAGGTCTGTGCGCACAGCGCTATCTCGTTTGACGACACCCGTGAGCGCGAGCTCGCCAACGGCAACACCCGCACGGTGCACGTGGCTGCCATCGACCACGATCGCTGCGTGGGCTGCGGACGCTGCATTGCGGCATGCAACCAGGACTGCATCAAGCCCGGTTATGAGGCCGCGGCCGACGTGCTCAACTGCAAGATCGCCGAGTACACCAAGGCCGTCGTCGACGGCCGCCCGAGCTTCCACATTTCGCTCGCCATGGACATCAGCCCCAACTGCGATTGCCATCCCGAAAACGACACGCCTATCGTCAACGATATCGGCATGTTCGCGAGCTTCGACCCGGTCGCCATCGACCAGGCCTGTGCCGATGCCGTCATGGCATCCGAGCCGCTGCCCAACACCGAGCTTACCGATAGCGCGGCCAAGATGGAGCACAACCACGAGCATCTGGAGGGCGATCAGGCCAAGGACCCCTTCTGCATCACGCATCCCGACACCGACTGGCGCACCTGTATCGCACACGCCGAGAAGATCGGCCTGGGCACGAGCAAGTACGAGCTCATCGAGGTCAAATAGCGCCTAGCTATTGGACAAAATAAGCGCTTTTGTGGCGCAACGTTAGCAAAAACCGCCTGTGAGCACGGTGCTCGCAGGCGGTTTTTCGGAAGTATGCGGCAAATTCCGAGACCGCCGAGCACGCAACGTTTTTTGGCAACAAAACCCCTGATAAATTGTTAGTAAAACTGCGGTCTGGTCGGCAGTTCCAGATTTTGCCGCATACTTCCGAAAATAGGGGGTCAGATAAAGCCCCAGACGTTGCTTTTTGCCTAAAAATACTCGTCGAGGAAGTTGTTGACTGTGTTCCAGTAGAGCTCGGGGTCAACTTGCGCACTCTTGGCGTGGGTGGCGCCATGGATGGTGAGCTTTTGCTTGACCTTGCTGGCGCACGCGTCGTAGTTTTGGTCGAGCATGCTGTACGGCACAAAGGTGTCCTGGTCGCCGTGGATAAACAGCATGGGAACCGTCGCGTGTTTGAGTTGCTCCATACTGCTCGCCTTATGAAAGTCGTAGCCCGCGCGCACGTTGCACACCAAGTTTGCTACATCGAGCAAGGGAAAGCTGGGCAGGCCGAACACGTCCTTGAGCTGCAGAGAAAACTCGTCCCAAACACTCGTATAACCGCAGTCCTCGATAATGCATTTCACGTTTGCGGGCAGAGGTTCCCCCGCGACGTTCATGGCGGTCGCCGCGCCCATGGATTCGCCAAAGACCAGGATGCGCGCCTCGGGGTCAGCCTGAACAATTCGCCCGATCCATGCGATAACATCGAGTCGCTCGGGCCAGCCCATGCCGATATAGTCGCCGCCGGAGCGCTCGTGGGCGCGGGCGGCAGGCGCGAGCACGTTCATGCCGCGGTCGTGGAAGCGCTTGGCGTATCGGGCCACGCCGATGGGCTCGTTGGTATATCCATGCAGGCAGACGGCGTAATCGTGGGTGTTCTCCGAGGCGGCAAAATACCAAGCGGCGAGCTCGGTTCGTCATCTGCGGTAAGGCTGCTGCTCTCGCGATTCTCTTTAAACCATGCCCGCGCCTCGGTGTCCTCGGCATCCGGCTGCTCGCCTTTTTTGTCGTCCTTGCCATCCTGCATCATCTTCATGGTGTATGGCGCGCGGGGATTCAGCGCGAAGTCAAACAGAAAGTTGCCGGCAAATCCGAGCAGCGCAACGACAGCCACCAGTGCAACGATGCCGGCTATCTTGAGCTTTCGATGGGAACGTGCGTTTTGAGCCATGCGGTATTCTCCTATAAGATGTTAATACATCAACATTTAATGCAAGCGCATTATGGACGTTCACCGTTGATGCGTCAACAGGCAAAGAATGGGTAAACAAAGGGTCACGTAAGGTGCAAATTTCGCACGTACCTAGACGCTTTGATATAGTGTTGAGAACTCTTTACGTTGGAGGATGTAACCGGCATGTCCGATTCGAGCGACAGTTCTAAGCCGCGACCCAAGACCGCGGCCGTTCCACACTACACGGTGGGCGAGGAGATCATGAACTCCGTCACCCATGGTGTCGGCTGCCTGCTGGGTATCGCGGGCCTGGTGCTCCTGATCGTATTCGCTGCCCTGCGCGGCGGAGGTCCGGCCCACATGGCCGCGGCGATTGTCTATGGCGTCAGCATTATCCTCGAATACCTAGCCTCCACGCTCTACCACGCGATTCAGCCCGCGCGCGCCAAGCGCGTGTTTCGCATCATCGACCACAGCTGCATCTACCTGCTCATAGCCGGCAGCTATACGCCGTTTTGCCTCATCACGCTCGCAAACGACGGCGGCCCTGCGCTGTTCTTTGCCGTATGGGCCATCGCCATTATCGGCATCGCCCTCGAGTGCTTTATGCGTGAGCGTCAGCCGCACTGGGTAAGCGGCCTGGTCTACCTGCTGATGGGCTGGCTCGTTGTCTTTAAGCTGCCCGAACTTGTGGCGCTGCTCAACCCCGTGGTACTTGCCCTGCTCGCCGTCGGCGGCGTGTGCTACACCGCGGGCGTACCGTTCTATATCGCCAAAAACGTGCGCTATCTGCACAGCGTGTTTCACCTGTGGGTGCTCGCCGGCAGCATTTTCCAGTTCATGGCGGTGATCCTCTTCGTAATCTAGCGACCATGCCTGCGCGCCCGCGTCCTCGTTTGGGCGCCGGCGCAATTGCCGTATCCGCCATCAACGTTTTACCCTAACGTCCCGAATCTTGGAGGTTCGAGAAACTCCCGATGGACATAACCATCTCCCTTATCACCACCCTCGTTTTAACCCTCATCAACGGCTACTTCTCTATGTCCGAGATGGCGCTCACCACGGCAAAGCGCGCTGTGCTGGAGCACGAGGCCGAGGAAGGCGACAAACGCGCCGAGCGCGCCATTAAGCTGGCCGCCGATTCCGACCAGCTGCTCGCCACCATCCAGGTCGCCATCACGCTCGTGGGCTTTGCCTCATCCGCCGTCGCCTCGACGAGCCTGTCCGATCCGCTTGCCACGTGGCTCATGAGCTTTGGCATCGCGCCACTCTCTGCCATCGCGCGCGGCCTGGCGCCGGTCATCATCACCGTCGCCGTCGCCTTTGTGTCCATCGTGATTGGCGAGCTCGTGCCCAAGCGCATCGGCCTCGCCAACGCCGAGGGCGTATCCAAGCAGGTCGTGGGGCCGCTTTCGGTGTTTCAAAAGATCGCCCGCCCGCTCGTGTGGCTGACCGGTGCCTGCTCCGACGGCCTGGCCCGTATCCTGCGCATCAAGAGCGCCGACGACCGCCAAAACGTCTCGGAGGAAGAGATCAAATACATGGTCTCGGAGCAGGACGATCTGCTCGACGAGGAAAAGCGCATGATCCACGAGATCTTCGACCTGGGCGACACCGTTGCCCGCGAGGTCATGGTGCCGCGCGTGGATACCACCATGTGCGAGGACGACGAGACGGTCGCCGACGTGCTGTCCGCCATGCGCCAGACCGGCTTTAGCCGCATCCCCGTCTATCACGAGGATCCCGACAACGTCGCCGGCATCGCGCACATCAAGGACCTGATCCAGCCTTCGCTCGACGGCAAGGGCGACCAGCCCATCGCCGACTTTTTGCGCGACGCCACCTTTGTGCCCGACACCAAGGACATCCTGCCGCTGCTGTCCGAGATGCAGACCTCGCACGACCAGATCGTAGTGGTCGTGGACGAGTACGGCGGCACGGCCGGCATCATTACCATCGAGGACATCGTCGAGGAGATCGTGGGCGAGATCGAGGACGAGTTCGACCCCGACAACAAGTACCTCACGCGCCTTTCGCGCCGCGAGTGGCTCGTCGATGGGCGTTTTTCGTGCGATGACGCGATTGAGCTTGGTTGGCCGCTCGAGGAAAGCGATGATTATGAGACCATCGCCGGCTGGATTTTGGAGCTTTGCGACTCGGTGCCCGACATCGGAGAGGTGTTTGAGGTTGCGGGGTACAAGTTTAAGGTGCAGTCGATGCGTGGCCAGCGCATCTCGCTCATTCGCGTGATCGCTCCGGCCGAAACCGATAAGAAGGATTCCGAGCCCTCGGCAGACGAGCCGACGGCGTCGGGTGCGGGCTCTGCGGACCCGCACGACGGCGACGAGTAGGGTAAGGAAGAGTAGGGGAGAGTTATGGCAGGCCTGTTCAACATCCTTAAGGTCACCGTCAGCGAGGACAAGATCTGCGCACACGTGCTGGTGAACCCCGGCATGCCGCTCATGACCTCGGAGGACATCGAGGCCACGGCGCGCGTGTACTACCTGGTACCCGCAATTGCCAAGCACCTGTGCCTGGGCGATTCCGGTCGCGAGTTCCAGGACTGCATGGGCCAGACCGAGCTTTGCCATCTGCTGGAGCACGTGACGGTCGAGCTCATGAACGAGACCGGTCTCGCTGGCAGCATTTCGTGCGGCCGCACTCGCGTGAGTGAGCACGATGAGCGTGTCTTTGAGGTCGAGCTTTCGTGTCCCGACGACGCGCTGGCCATCGGCGCGCTGTCTTCGGCGACCTTTATGATGGATTGGGCATATCTGCATGCCGATCAGCCCGCTCCCGACGTGGACGGTACGGTCGCGGGCCTGCGCAACCTGGTACTGGGCATGCGTGCCGAGGCCGAGGGCGGCGCATGTGCAGGCAAGATGGATCTGGCCAAGAAGGCAAAGGCCCTGAATCTGGATGCCATCCACGACACCGTTCACGAGATGGCAAAGGACGAGGCCCGTCACGGCCGCGGCTTTGAGGGCCTGCTGAAGCGCTACTTCAACACCGAAGTCTGATAAGGTTTCCCCGGTTATCCATTCTGACCGCTGCATGGCTTTGCCGCTGTGCAGCGGTTTTTTGTTCAACCTACGGAACTGTTCCGTTGACAGGCACAGCGGCGGCGGGTTATAATTTATCTCGTGTTAAATGAACTGCGAAAGGGGAGACGGGGGAATGAAAAACGGACACACCACCCGGCAAAAGGCCCCGGCGGGCCGCTACGCCCTGCTGGACGAGCTGCGCGGGCTGGATCTGGTCAGCATGATGCTGTACTATGCCTGCTGGGACATGATGTTCCTGTTCGGCATCTGGATGGACTGGTACGCGGGAATGCCGGGGCGTCTGTGGCAGCAGACCATCTGCTGGGTGTTCATCCTGCTGTCCGGCTTCTGCGTGCCGCTGGGACACCGCACCCTGAAGCGCGGCGCACAGGTGTTTGCTGCCGGGGCACTGGTCACGGTGGTGACGCTGGTCTTCATGCCGGAGGACCGGGTGGTGTTCGGTGTGCTGACCTTTCTGGGCAGCGCCATGCTGCTCACCGGTGTGCTGGAACCGCTGCTGAAAAAGATCCCGCCCGCCGCAGGGCTGGCGGTTTCGGCGGTGCTGTTTGCACTGACTTATCATCTGGACGAGCGTTGACTCGGCTTCGGCGGGCTGCGCCTTGCGTTGCCGGATGCATGGTACGCGAATTACTTTACAGCGTTTTTCGGCTTTCTGCCCTTCGATTTTTATTCCACCGATTATTTTGCCCTGCTGCCGTGGCTGTTTTTGTTCTGGGCAGGGTACTTTCTGCACAGCGTGGTGGGCCGGGCGCGGATGGAACCGCTGCGCCGTTCGGTCTGCCCGGCGCTGGGCTGGATGGGCCGGCACTCGCTTTTGCTGTATCTGCTGCACCAGCCGGTGATCTACGGCGTACTTTCAGCCGCGGCAGTTCTTTTTGCATAAAAGGCTTGACACAGCCGGGAAGCTGTGGTATTCTATCGGTGGTTAGAAGGTACTAACCAAATGAGGATGCGTCTGCGTGGTTGGACGCATTTTCATGGAACATAAAGTTAGATACATCTAACTAATATTGATTTGAGAGAGGACGATCTTTATGAGCAAAGTAGCAGTCGTATTCTGGAGCGCAACCGGCAACACTGAGACCATGGCAAACTGCGTGGCAGAGGGTGCAAACGGCACCATCGTGCCCTGCAGCGAGATGAACGCCGCAAAGCTGGCTGAGTTTGATGCAGTGGCTTTTGGCTGCCCCGCAATGGGTGCTGAGCAGCTGGAGGAGAGCGAGTTCGAGCCGATGTTCTCTGATCTGGAGGGTTCTCTGAACGGCAAGAAGATCGCCCTGTTCGGCTCCTACGGCTGGGGCGACGGCCAGTGGATGCGTGACTGGGTGGAGCGTGCTCAGGGCGACGGCGCACAGGTGCTCAACGGTGAGGGCCTGATCTGCAACGAGGCCCCGGACGATGATGTTCAGGCTGCATGCCGCAAGCTGGGTGCAGATCTGGCTGCATGGTAAACAGGAGAAGCTTCTCTTGACAAACAGAGACAGCTGCGATAAACTATGAGAACACCGAAAAACGGTGTTTTTGCAGAGCTGAAAGTTAGTAAATACTAACTTTCACGCAAAAGCAGCAGCCTCTGTACAGAATGCATCAAAACTGCGGCAGGGGACAGCAGACGGAAAGGTCTGCGCTCCTGCCGCTTTGGTTTCAGAAGGCGGTGTATATGGCAGTGGCTGCAGCAATTGGTGTTACGGTAGGCTTTGCATTTTTGCGCCGTGCGGTGCGCCGCGCTGCAATGCGGTCGGACCGTAGAAAAAAATAAGGCAGCAGGAGGCCCCGTCCCATGCAGGATACCCCGAAGAACTTGGATCAGAAGCGCGCAGATGAAAAGATGCTGGTGAGCGAGATGATCGCTCTTTACTGCCGCAGGCAGCACAAAACACCCAAAGGCAGCCTGTGCCCGGAGTGCCGGCAGCTGCACGATTACGCCCTGACCCGCATTGACAAATGCCCGTTCATGGAGACCAAGACCTTCTGCTCGGCCTGCAAAGTGCACTGCTACAAGCCGGAAATGCGGGAGAAGATCCGCGCGGTGATGCGCTGGGCCGGTCCCCGGATGCTGCCGGTGCACCCGGT
>URYA01000043.1 GCA_900551975.1 uncultured Collinsella sp.
CTTACCGGCGAGCCGCTGGCCGTCGAGCGCAGCGTGGGCGACGACGTGTTCGCCGGCACCGTCGTGGAAGACGGCGGCATCTTGGTGCGCGTGCGCGCCAATACGGCTCAGACCAAGCTCCGCTCGATCGTCTCGCTCGTGCAGACGGCCGACTCGCTCAAGTCCGAGGGCCAGTCGCATATGGAGGACCTTGCCAACAAGATCGTCCCGTGGAACTTCCTGCTCGCGGGCCTGGTTGCGCTTACCACCCGCAGCCTCATCAAGACCTCGGCGGCGCTGATGGTCGACTACTCGTGCGCACTCAAGCTCACGGGTTCCGTCGCCGTCATGACCGCCATGAGCGATGCTGCCAAGATGGGCGTGATGGTCAAGGGCGCGAAGTACTTTGAGTCGTTTGCCAAGGCCGACACCATTGTGTTTGATAAGACCGGTACGCTGACCGAGGCGCAGCCGCGCCTGGCTTGCGTGCTCACGACCGACGGCTGGAGCGAGGACGAGGTCCTGCGCCTTTCTGCCTGCCTGGAGGAGCATTTCCCGCATCCGGTGGCGCGCGCCGTCGTCAACGCTGCTCGCGAGCGTGGACTCGAGCACCGCGAGCGTCACGCTGCGGTCGAGTACATCGTGGCACACGGCATCGCTTCGTCCATTGAGGAGCGTCGCGCCATCATCGGCTCCGCGCACTTTGTATTCGAGGATGAGGGTGCGCAACTCGAGTCCGACATTAAGGAGCAAATCGAGCTCCAGATGCAGGGGCTGTCGCCGCTGTATCTGGCGGTCGACGGCACCGTTGTGGGCGTGCTCGGTATCGAGGACCCGCTTAAGCCCGGGGTCCGCGAGGCCATCGCCGACTTGCACGCGTTGGGCGTTAAGCACGTGGTCATGCTCACGGGCGACTCGGAGCGTACGGCCGAGCGCATTGCTCGCGAGGCAGGCGTCGACGAGTTTAAGGCCGAGCTGCTGCCCGAGGACAAGTACGCCTATGTGGAGCGCATTAAGAGCGAGGGGCGCCATGTTGCCATGGTAGGCGACGGCGTCAACGATTCGCCGGCGCTCGGTTTGGCCGACGTGGGCTTGGCGATGGGCGGTGGAAGCGACATCGCCAAGGAGGTCGCCGATATCATCCTGACCGACACGGATCTCGCCGCGATCGTGCGCCTGCGCCGCATGAGCCAGGGGCTTATCGACCGTCTGACGAGTTCGTATTCCAAGGTGATGCTCACCAACTCGGCGCTGTTGGCATTGGGTATTACCGGCATGATTACTCCGCAGGCGTCGTCACTGCTGCACAACGGCTCAACGATTGCCTACAGCCTGAGCAATGCGAAGGCTTACCTGCGTTAGCGTTTTCGATTGAGTATATGGCCTGCATTCGGGTGGCACCGCAGCCGCCAGGGTGCAGGCCTTCTTTTGTTTGACGAGATGTTAGCTCGGATATATGCTTGTGCTAGCACTGCTAGCAAATGCTGAAGGTGAGGTTGAGATGGCTACCGTTGGCGGCATGGCGCAGGTGAACGTTCGCGTAGATCGCCAGGTCAAGAACCGTGCCGAGGAGGTGCTACGGCTTTCGGGCGGGTCACTGCCCGAGCTCATCAAAAAGGTCGTGGCCAAGGTCGCACAGGGTGGCAGGCAGTGCGAGGAAGTGCTTGCGGCCGTCGACGACCGGCAGCAGACCGTCGCGCCCGATACGCCGTTCGCCGCGTCGTGGGCAGCGGCAGACCGGCTTTATGCAGATTTGGGCATCGCTGCGTCGCCCGTATCCGACGATCGCGGTTGGGACACAATCTATTCCGACGCCATGGATGAGCATTATCGCCAAAAGGGGATGATCCAGTGAGTGGAGCGCCTCTCAAGATCATGGTGGACGCTAACGTATGGGTCGATTCGTTTTGCGCCGACCATGCCGAGTCGCTTGCCGCGCGTGCGTTTATTGGGCGGGCGACGGAGACGGGGGCGTTGCTGTTCTTTCCGGTGCATATCGCCAAGGACGTGCTGTACGTTGTCCAACACGAGCTGAAGCGTAGAGTTCTTGCCAGCGGGGGAGCGCTCGACGAGGCATCTGCCCGTGCAATTGGCGATGCGGCGCTGGCGTTTGTGCGGAACATGACCGAAAACGCCACGGCCGTGGGTGCAGATGCGTCGGACCTTTGGCTGGCCGACAAATACTTAGCGCTTCATCGCGATTACGAGGACAATTTGGTGCTCGCCGCGTGCAAGCGCGCACAGGTCGATTACTTGGTAACTAACGATCGCAAGCTGCTCGAACATGCCGATCTTGCAGCAAAGACCCCGCGCCAAATGATGCCGATTCTGGCTTTGGTCGAACGCGGCGGCGCGGCTATCGGTTGACGCGAACTGTTTGCGGGCCTCTTGGACGACGATGCGCCAAGGGGCCCGCGTCTGCTATTTACAAAAGCTCGGCCTTGATGGCGGGACTTTCTGCGAGCTGCTCGGCTGCCTTTTCGTCGGAGCTGTCGAGTGCTGCCAGGCTGCGGTAGACCCACTCGTTGACCTGGGTGTTCTTGACGCCTGCGGTCTGCATAAGGGCGCCTACCTCGCGGATTGCTGCGAGCAGATCGGCTTTGGGGCCCGCGACCTCGACCTCGATGCTGTGGTAGGCGGACACGCCGCGGTTCTCACTCACGTGGTCGATAAAGCCCTCGACGGTCTCAAGCTGCTGGGCGAGAGCTGCATCATCGTCGGCGTCCAGCGCGACGAGTGCGTTCGATACTGTGAGGGCGGGATGTCCGCAGGGGACAAAGCCCTCGATGACATCCATAGCTTCGGTAATAGTTGAGCCCAGGCCTGCGAGGGCATTGACGAGCTGCTGCTTGGTATCCATAACGGTCCTTTCGACGGGTCAATTTTGCTTGGCGAAAATATACGTTACGCGATCGGTAGCAAAAGTGCGAAGTGCGGCGCACATTGGGGTCTTCACAGCTCGTGCATAGAACAGCTGTCCGCTTTCAGAACGTGGTAAGATAACACTCCACAAGCGGGGCTCGCCCTGCATGTTCCTTGAAAAGTCGACGGGTGTTGGGTATTCGTGCCCGATACCATCCAGACTTTCCCGACATTCGGGGGCGACTGGTTTCGACACGATAGCTCTGAGAGAGGAAGCAAGCCGAGGTCTCCTCGCCTCGTTAAACAGGGGTACCGTCAAATTGAATTGACAACAACTCTTCTTTTGAGCCTATGGCTCTCGCTGCTTAGTTTATAGCGGCGCGTCAACCCGGTGATTTCCCCGACACCGGCGCGACGTCATGTTAGGGGAATGCTCCTGCGCACGTAATCGGTATGGCGCAGGCTAAGACCGAACCGGTTAGGACGCCGCGAGCGTGTCGCTGCGCGCAAAGCGTCCGAGACTAAACCAGCGACTGAGCTTGGAGATGCCAATCAGGGGGCTTTCGTGGACCGGAGTTCGATTCTCCGCGCCTCCACCAACTGTTCAGTAGGCGAACATATGCAGGTGTTCGTCGTTAGGCGGGCGTTCGTATTGCTCGTCGAATAGAAGAAGCCGCTCCATACGGGGCGGCTTCTTTGCGTTCTAGGCCTGCGGCATGATCTCCTGCTCGCCGTCCTCGTCCATGTACGGCATGAGGAACACGCCGCCCTGCTCGGTGGTAAGCAGCAGGTACTCGCGGTTGTGCTCGTCGCACACGATTTCCTGGCCGATGCCCTCGGGCAGGTCGTATATGGGGCCGTCCGTGCGGGCTTGCCTCACGGTCACGTCTTGCGCTCCCATGGCCTGCGACGCGCAGCTGGCGGCGGCCAGGACGATGAACAGCAGGACGACCGCCGCGAGGATGGGGCCGCACCCGCCGTTGCGCTCCTCGTCTGCGGGGCTCGGGTACGGCATGGCCTATCCCACCTTCACCAGATAGTCGTCGGCCTCTGGCTTGCCCGTGGCCTTGCCCACGGCGATGTAGCGCGTTGCGCCGCTGTAGCCCGTGTATCGGCCCCACACGTAGCCGTCGGCGATCTTGTACCAGTTATCCAGCGTCACGGTCTCGCCGCTGGAATAGTGCGCCACCTCGGTGCCGCCCAGGCCGGGGGCGTCGCGCACGCGCAGGTAGTCCACAGTGCAGCGGTAGGTGCCGCCGAAGTTCTCGGTCGTTTCCTGCTGCGCAGGCTGCGGCTGCGGGACGGCTGCGGGGGCGCTTCCAGCAGTGATGCCGAAGCATTCCAGGTAGATGCGCGCCAGCTCGTCCAGGTTGCCGTTGAACTTCTCGCGGTCGCCGTCGTTGTCGATGAAGCCGTTCTCGCACAGGCGGTAGTTGATGCCGCGCGCGGCGGCTCGGTTCGGGTTCGCGAGGTCGGAACGGCGCACCAGCTTCTCGGAGCGCCCGGGCATGAACGCCGCCAGCTTGTCGGCCAGCGCATTGTCGTACTCGTCAGGCTCGAAGCCCTCCTTGATGATGATGTGCGCGCCGTGGGCCGTGGCGATGCCGCTGGCGTCCATGTGCAGCTCCACCACTGGCGCGTCGGTGCTCAGGCGGTTAAGCCCGCCGTCGGCGTACCAGTTGCGGGACGTATCGCCCAGCTCGACCTCGGAACCGCCCAGTTCCTTGATTCGCTGGCCCAGGGCGCGAACGCGCTCGGCCTCGGTGCAGCCGCCTGCGCAGCAGCCGGGGTCGCCAGCGCCGTGGCCGCAGATGATGAACAGTTTAGCCATTGCCTACTCCTTCCCGCCTACGGTCACGCCCAACAGGGCGTCAAGCCACTTGGATGTGATGCCTACCGACTTGAACAGCGTGTAGGCCGCCTGCACGCCGCCTACCACGGCGAAGGCGCACGTGACCCATGCGCCCGGGTCTGCGGGCACGCCGCCCACGAAGCCGGTCACGACGCCCGCCAGGAGCGAGCAGCCCAGCGCCAGGATGCGCGCGGCCTTGCCGGTCATGGCCTCGGTCTTGATCAGCTGCACCGCGAACGGCACGGCGAAAGACAGCACGATGGCTGCGATTGCTTGCATTTCTGTCATTTCGGATTCCTTTCTATCGAGCCGATTCCTTGTAGAGCAGGTCAACGCGGTCGGCGATGTGGTCGACCTTCGCCGCCATGCCCTGGCTGCGCGCCTGGCTGTTCGCCAGGTCGGCGTGCAGCACCTCGTTGGAGGTCACGACGGACTCCATGAGCGCCTTCATAGCCTCCATCAGCGCGTTGCTGCGCTCCATCTGCGCGGCGATGCGGCCCTCCATCTGGCTGCGCTCGCGGTCGCGCTGCGCCCGCTCGTTCACCTCGTCCTGCTTTCGCTCTTCGCGCTTGAGGTCGATGTTCGCCTTGCGCTCGTTCTGGGCCTTGAACTCCTCGAGGAACTGCTTGCCGAAGTACAGGACCACTAGGACGAGCAGCGCGCCGAAAAGCGACCCGGGGCCGTACGGCGCGAAGATTTCCAGCACGTCGGTCATTCGTTTTCTCACCTCCTCGAATCGCTGCCGCGATTGTCCGCGAGGTGTCGCCGGGCAAAAGAAAAGCGCCCCCGAAGGGGCGCTCGCTACTCCTGCGGCGCTTCCGGCTGGTCGGGCTCCATGGCTTCCAGCTCGTTGATGCGGTCGCGCCACGTCTGGCGCTGCGAGATGATCTCGGCCACCTCCTTGGCAGCTGCGGCGATGGCCGAGAGCAGGTCGGTGATGGACGATGCGGAGAAGATGCGCTCCACCGCCTTCATGACCTTGTAGTCGCTCTGCTCAAGCTGCTGTTTGTAGCCGTTGATCTCCCCGGCGATTTCCTGTTCCGTCATGGGTCGCTCCTTCCGTTGCTAGGGTAGGGGCATGTTCCCATCCGTGTCGCCTCCAGGTTTGGATTGCATTGAGCAACCCCCCCCCGCGGGATTTCCGAACAGGCTGCGGTAGAGCGCGTCCATGGCCCGCACGCTGCGGTGCGCGTCCAGCCGCTTCATGCCTCCGCGCCAGCTCTGGTAGCTCTGCTCCACCTGCTCGGGGGTCATGATGCCATCGGCGACCATGCGGGCCATCTTCTTGAGCTTGCGGCGCTCCCGCGTTATGGAGTCTCGGCACGGCTTCACGACTATGCGGCCCGTCTCCGTGTAGAAGATGCGCTTCTTCAGCCACGTGAACCCGCGCGTGAGCTTCACCACGCGCGTCTTGCGAGGGTTCAGCTCGATGCCCAGCTCGGCGCATTTGCCCTCTATCAGCAGCAGGCACACCTGCAAGTAGTCCTTGGACTCGTGTATCAGGTAGAAGTCGTCCATGTAGCGCCCGTAAGACTCGGGGCGCAGCATCTCGGTCACGTAGTGGTCGATGCGGTTGGGGTGCGCGACGGCGCATATCTGGTTCGGCTCGCTGCCCAGCCCTAGGCCCACATCGCCCTGCGCGTCTATCAGGCGGTGCTCCAAGGCGACCACGCGCGGATCTAGCAGCGCGGAGGCCACCTGGTCTTTGACGGGTTGGTGCGCTATGCGCGCGAAGTAGTCGGAGAAGTCGCCGAGCAGTATGTAGCCCTCGCGGCCGTGCCGCCTCCAGTGGTCGGCCAGGTGGCGCTTGAGCAGCTTCAGGGCGTAGTCGGTGCCGCGCCCCTTTATGTTCGCTGAGTTCGCGGCTATGAGGGTGGGCACGATCGCGGGCACGAGCGCGTTCTGCGACAGCGACTTCTGCACCACGCGCTCGGGGAAGTGCACGGCGCTGATGTGGCGCAGCTTGCCGCGCTCCCATAGGTCGAAGCGGATGAAGCCCCGGCATATGTCGCGGCCCTCCAAAAGGTCGCGGCGGGACAGGACGGCGTTGCGCAGGTAGTCCTTCATGTACCGCTGCGTGGACGCCTTTCACATCACGCCGCGTGCGGCCTGCTTGGAAGCCTTGCACAGACTGTTGAGGTCGGCCACGGTCTCAAGCGTGCACGCCTTGACGCGCTCGGCCTTGGCCTTGGCCCGCTTCTCCTCGCGGCGCTTCCGGCGCGCCGCCCGCCTTTGCTCGGAGTTCACAGAAGGCACCCCGCACGGCTTGCAATGTGGCTCTGGCAGCCGCTTGAGGTATGGCCATGAAACGCGGCGAAGCCACGGAGCGCCGCGCCATGCAAGCAGCGTCCGGCCACCCTCGCGGGGTGCGTATTTACGGGCGTGAGCCCGACGGTCGCGCCTTCCTTCCTCTCCGCGCTCTGCTTTCGGCCCTGGGGCCTACTCGGTCTGGCAATAAGGGAATCCGGGGCGGGGGCGAACCCAGACGTTCGTCGCCGAATTGTAGTTGGCATTGCCGTTGTTGTTGACGTAGCACACGTTGGACGAGGAGCCACCCATGACGGAACGCAACCACCAATTGTACCGATAAACAAGGCGCGACCGCCGCCCATTATAGCGAACGCAGGCGCTCTAGCTCGGCCTCGGCCTCGGCTATGCGCTCCTCGGTGGACTTCTTGCCCGTCACGCGCACGTTCTTGCGTGCGCCCTTCAGCAGCCTGATCTCCTCCTCGACCATGGCCGCCAGCTCCTCGAAGCGGTTGGCGTTCACGGGCAGGCCGATATCCATGAGGCACTGCATGTCCAGCATAAGCTGCTCGCAGTCCGCTATGGCCAGCGTCAGGTAGCGTTTCCTCTCCAGCGCGTTGAACGAGCTGTTGGGGTAGAAGCAATCGGCGCGGTTGACGTTGTACACGATGCTGCGCGCCGTCTCCACGGTCGGCACCGCGTTCAGCAGACGGTAGGCCTTCGGAACCACGGAGGAGGACGCCATCAGCTTGTTGACCTCCACGCGGATGGCGATGGCCTGCGTGAAGAACTTGTACTCGGACACCTCGCGGTTGCGCTGGTAGACGCCGCTCACGTGCACCTCCTGGGGAAACTGGCGAAAAAAACGGCCCGCTTCGCGGGCAGGAGGCGACCGCGCAAGGCGGTCGCCTAGAAGCAGAGTATAGAGCACTCGGCTGGCTAGCCGACGAGGAAGCCGGGGCGGGGGCGAACCCAGACGTGCGTCGCCGAACTGTAGCCGGCATCGCCGTGGCTGGTGACGTAGCACACGTTGGACGAGGAGCCCGACGCAACGGAACGCAGACACCAACCGCACCGACTTCCGTTGACTCGGTGCGCCGTGTCCCTGAACAGGTCAAACTGGCAGTCGAAGCCGACCGACCAGCCTGGCGTGCCCCAAACCGGGCAGCCGTAGACCTCCATCTCCGACAGCGAGAACACCTTGCCGATATCCTGCCAGCTCCACGAGTTGGAGTCGTTGAGCGCGCCGCTGGCGCTGTACCGCTCCTCCAGCAGGACGCGCTGGGTGAGCAGGTACTTGGTCAGGCCCTCGGGCAGGCACGCCTCGAAGGACGTCTCCCACGCCTTGAGGTTGCTCCCCAGGTAGGGGTTCTTGGTCTCGGCCGTCCCTTGGTTCGTGTTGGTGGTGTTCCACATCAGGAAGCTGTCGTTGGCCACGCCGGTCGCGGTCTTGGCCACGGACACGGGCGCGGACGCCACGAACGCGATGTGGTGGCCCTTGCTGTTGTCGCCGCAATAAAGGTACGGGTCGATGTGCGCCAGCAGGAAGCGCACGGACTGCTGGGCGGCGACGGCGGATGCGCTCACGAGGGGCACGTCCAGGTAGTCGCCCACGCGAAGGCCCGCGAAGTTCGCGGCGGCGATGCGCTTGTGCAGGGCGTCGTACACGGTTCCGCTGCCGATCTCTCCCGCCAGGATGGCGGCGATGTTCTGCCCGCCGTACTTGCCGATTTGGCCCTGGCGGTTGTATTCGGCGTTGTTGAGCGCCGTCTGCGCGTTTCTGCGCGCGGTCTCGTCGATGATCTCGTAGCCGGTGCCGCCCACCGACAGGATGCCCGCTTGTGCCATTTCGTTTCCTTTCTTCTTTTGCCTACTTGAGCGTGAGGGTGGTGCCGGAAGCCGTGCAGGTGCTCCCGAACGTGACGGTGCTGCCAGACGCGCTCGCCTTGGAGGCTGGGCAGTACACGGTGCCGTCGTCGTAGATGAACGCGTCCGTGGCGTCGGCCAGCTTGCCGTACAGGTCGGCTATCTGCTGCTTCTGCTTGGCCATGTCCGAGCTGCCCGCGCTGCCCTGAGCCACGCTGTTGGCTATCTGCAGGGCGGTGTTGGCCGCCGCGTTGGCGTTCGAGGCCGCGCCGTTTGCCGCAGCCGTGGCGGCTTGCGAGGCCGTTTTCAGCTGAGCGGCCTCGGTCACGCGGGCGCTCTCGGCGGTGACGCGCCCCTTCTCCGCCTCCACGCGTCCGCCCTCGGCGGTCTTGCGCGCGGTTTCGTTGGTGGCGCGCTGCTTCTCGGCGCCGGCGCGCGAAGCCTCGGCCTTCTGCATCTGCGTGTTGAGCGCGGTGACGTCGGCGAGCTGCGACCTCAGGTCGGCAACGATCGCCTCCACCGCATCGACGTACGGGCCGGATATCTCGCCCGACGCGCTCGCCGAGGGCAGCACGTTCACCAGGACGTTCTCGGTGGTGGCGTCTAGCCCTGCCGCGTTCCGCACGCGCACGTAGCACACCTTGAGCAGCCCGGCCACGCCGAAGACGGCGGGGTCGACCGTCACGGTGGCCACGTTGTCGCTGATGCCAGTGAACTGCTGCTCCACGTAGGTGTGGTCGGGCTTCGCAGCCATGAGGTGCACCTTGCAGCCCGTCAGGGCCGCCTTCTTGTCGCCGTCGTAGATGGCGGCCTTCAGGACCTCGGCGCTGTCGCCCTGGTGCACGGTGATGACGGGCGGCGCTATGTTGGTCTTCTTGAGGTTGAGCGTAAGCTCGTGCGTTGCCATGCCTCACTCCTTTCCTTCGGCCGCAAGTGTCCGCGATATGTCGCCGGGTTGCGCTCTGTGGACCCCGCATATCTCCTCGTCGGTGAGCGCCGAGAAGTCAACGGCGTTGGCCTCGCCGCCTTCCGCGTCCATGACGGCCACGGGGCTGGACACGAGCGTGAAGCCGCCCTTGCCGTCGAACTCGAACACGTCTTCCGATTCCACGATGGCCCGCGCCGTGGCCGGGTCGCTGATGCACTCGAACACCGGAAGCGCCTCGGGCGGCTTCGGCGCGCCGTCGAGCGCCTGCGGCGCTTCGGGTTGCTGCACAAGGTGGTAGAACATTCCGTTTCCTCTCTCGCTGGTCTAGTTTCCCGTGATGCTGCTCATGCCGGTGATGATTCCGTTCACCACGTTGATGGTGCCCCACGTCCAGTTGTTGCCGTTGTTGGTGATGCACCCGATGAACTGCGTGGAGCCCGTGTATCCGTAGGTGCCGCCGCTGCTCGGGTTGGTTCCTATGGCGAACTTCGGGGCGAGTATCCTGGCGGTGCCCGACGACCCAATGTCTGCGCGGCTGCTATCCAGGTACACGTAGTTGTTGGAGTTCTCCTGCAGCTTCACGTACGCCGAGCCGCCCGCGTTGCTGTTGCCGCTCTTCATGTACAGCTGCTCGTCGGGATGGCTCATGTAGCCCGCGTAGTAGGGGGTCGTCAGCCACGTCTGGCGGTAGTAGCGGTTGACTGCCAGGAAGCCGTAGCCGCAGGTGG